>MHOB01000033.1:0-1155 GCA_001821795.1 Candidatus Ryanbacteria bacterium RIFCSPLOWO2_12_FULL_47_9c | reverse complement strand
GATACAGACGCAGCGAAACGCCTTGCCAACCGCCCGATTATTGGCCAAATCCTGCGGGTACCCGGCGCCTTGAAACGCCGACAGGAAGAGCAAGCCGAGAAAAGAACAGCGGGCGTTAAATCACGATCGGAAGCAGAAGCGTATGCCGATCTCCGAGCTCATCCGCTTGATACCGTCCGCCAGGCAAAAACATTCGCAAACATGACCACCAACCAGGCCAAGTACACCATGCAACACATGAACGTCGAGGAACGCAAGAAGTTTATTGAACGAGTTGATGCAGTAGATCCTTCGAAACAACTTAGACACAAGGCGGCTGTTGCAATTATGGGAACGGAAGGAGATCCCGAAAAGAAATCCGCATCTGCTATGGCAGTACAAGGCATTACAAGGCCCGAGCGCATGTTTGTAGATGCAGAGAACCGCGAGCTGACGCCGGAGGGCAAAGAGTACGAACAAAAACTGGAAACGTTTGTGAAAAGCTTGAGTAATGCCGAACTCGGGCAAACCAAGGCGGAGACCATTGACTCTGACAAGGACTTCCGGCAAGCACTCGAAGTATCAGGCAGGGATGTTAAAGCACTTTCCGAACTTCGAACAGCATCGAGCGATGTCCGAGAAGCGTTCACAAACCTCGAGAGAGAGCTTAACTCGGTAACCGGACGTGCCGTCATTCGCAACAACGGCATGACGATCAATGGCGAAGGGCTTACCAGAGCAAGTTTTGACAACTACGACGCGGCGCCCACCGAAGTACGAAAGAAACTTCAAGGGCTTATGGACGATATTCTTGCGGATATCGACGAAAAGGCTGTTCCGAAATTTAAGCCAGAGGCGCTTTCCAATGAATATGTTCGCAACGGCGTATTTAAAACCTTCGGTGGGCGAGACATGCAACGGCTTGCGAGCACAAAAGAAAACGCATCGGCGGTCCGAGAAGCCATCGATGTTCAAGCTGGTATCACACCCACCGATAGCGAGCTTCAAGCTTTGAGGAAGAGAGCAGAATATATTGAGCAGCTGAAGTCGTCGAATAAGAGACTGGCGGAGTTTTTTGAAACGACTGCCGGTCGTGGCGTCATCGTCGAGGGGCGAAGAACAACGAAGCGCGACTTACCCACACCACAACAACAACCGCCTCAAGAGGCGCCACCT
>MHOB01000032.1 GCA_001821795.1 Candidatus Ryanbacteria bacterium RIFCSPLOWO2_12_FULL_47_9c | reverse complement strand
ACTTGTACTCAATGTCATCAACTTGAGTGTACGGACGAGCGCCTTTTTCAAATGCTTTTGCAAAGATGAAGGGTTTCGCGGTTGAACCAATCGGACGCGGATGAACAGCCATATTGATTTGGTGTCCTTTCTCGGAGGAAAGGGGATGCGGGGAACCAACGATGGCGAGGAGTTCATTTTCTTTCATCTCTTTACCCGTTTGGATGACAACTACAGCGCCGTTATTTACGCTCGCGAACGATGGACTGTCGAGGTTTGTTCTTAAAATCTCGCGTACGGTGTTGGTAAGCGACTGGTCGATAGTAAGTGAACAGGGCTTTTCACAGCGTGGCTCGAACGGCTCGAGTTCGAATACATTGATGTTCTTTCTCCGATATATATATTTATCTTCATCGGTTTCATGGGCGTCTATGGTTTTTTCGTCAACGGGTATTTTTAGCTGGTTTGCCAAAGCTATAGTTTTTCTCTTGTTTTTCAGTGTACCTGGATAATCGTCTGGGTTGCTCAGTGTGGCAATGAGTTGGAGTATTTGGACCGTGTTGAGCGATTCAGGAGGCGCGTTGAAATATGTTTTGCTTGCTTCAACGATGCCTTCCGCGCGGTTGCCAAAGTACGCGGTATTCGCATACATTTTTAATATTTCTGGTTTGCTTGTATGAATCCCCAGACTTAACGCATAAAAGCTCTCAATGATTTTGTTGCTCATTGTTCTTTTGTTTTCGTTTCCGATGAGTGTTTTCACGAGCTGTTGAGTCAGTGTGCTTGATCCTTCCAGACGCCTAGAGAAGGGATATCGCGCGAGACTGCGGGCGATGCTTACCGGATTAATGCCCGGATGGTAGAAGAAAAAACGATCTTCTTTTGCAGTCAGTAACCTGCTTATCTCGCCGGTCAGAGATTCCGTATGGCGCATATAGTGCCCCTTCACATTCGGCTGTATAAATATTTCCGTACTATTGCGGTCTTGCACGATAGCCGATTTCTGGTTTTCGTAGAGAGTAAAAATGCGCTTACTCATAAAGTACGAGCCGGTATAGAGGGCGACAGACGCCAGTAAGATGGCCTTCCCTGTTCTCTCTAAGTTTTTTGCTGCAAGCACATTTTTCATTTTTCGAGCGATTTTCCGCATTGCTTTATTATAGCGATTCTGTATCTGCTTGTTTTGTCGGCAGGGTGGGTCCTACTTGCCAAATAGGGCGGTTTTTCGTATTCTTTGTGGCATGCATGAGGATTTCTTGAGGAGGTTAACCGCGGCTCTTTATCGTGTTACAGATAGACTTGAAGACCGGGAACCGCTCAAATGGACGCTTCGCGAGAGTGCGCTTGAGCTTGAGCGGATGTATTTTCAGAACCCTGAATTTCTGTCTCTCAAACGAGAAGAAGAGCGATCGCGACGCATGATTATGCTGGTTCGCGAGGTTGTTCACTTGCTCGAGTTGGTCTCGTCGCTCTCCTATGTATCCCGCATTAACTTTGACGTGCTTCTCCGCGAGTATGCCAGGTTCGAGGGGTTTCTTTTCCAAAAAGAGGAAACTCCACCCATGCTTGAAGGAGCAAGTGAGGATGGGCTCCAAGAGTTTACATTTCGGCAGAGAAAAATTATCGAGTTTCTTGCCCCGTTGAGAAACTCAAGTGTTAGTGAACTTGTAAAATGTTTTGATGGACAAATTAGCGAAAAAACTCTCCAGAGAGATCTTAATGACCTCATTGTGAGAGGGAAGGTTCGCGCTGATGGAGAGCGGAGGTGGCGGAAATATTCGCTTGTAGATAAGTAAAAATAGCTATTTTTCTATAAAATACCCATAAAGGACATTCAAAATGTCCTTTATGTCCGATAGAAATGTTGTTTTATTTTTGAAGAATCTTCATCGATTGTTAGAGGTACAAATCGTGGAAGAATTCAACAAAAAACACGCAAAATAGTGTTAGTCAAGCTCAAATTTTGTTGACAGGGGGATGCGGAGAACATATACTTTTTAGGTAGCAAAGCTAGTTAACTGACAAGGTCTTTTTGCTTATCCACAATCCTTATTTGAACAGTATAGACAACCTCGTTTATACTAAGTTGCAGTACGAGGTGGTGCCAAAACATGTTTATTTTTAAGTAAATTCAGAGAAAAACCCTCGCGGTTTCTTTTGAGTGTGTAACGTTTTTTTCTGGAATATAGTCACAATCCGTTCATTGCGGCTATGTTCCAGGGTGAGACGAAAGTATTGGCTGATCGACTGGACCTTGAAAACAAAATAAAGAAATGCAAGAACAAAAATCATGTTATTATTGTATATGCTGTAATGCTAAAGCATTTGAACAAGCTTTAGCGGAATGCGCATTACAAAAAAACTTCAATCAATGATCATGGATGCTTGTTGCTGAAGTTCCTTGGTCGAGGAACTTACGATGGCAATGAGCAGAAAAATTATAGGAGGTAAAATATTTATGGGTAATAAATTCAGAAAAAGAGGGAAAAAGGTTCTCTCGGTTTTCTTGAGTGCTACCACAGCGCTTTGGTTGTCTGGAGGAATTGCGCTCGTGCCGCTCGCGGCATACGCAGGTTCACTGACACAAGCGCAAATTGATGCAATCATCAATTTCATTACGACGTTCGGCGTAGACCAGGCAACAATTGCCAACGTAAGAACGTCACTTACCGGCGGCACTCCGGCACCGAGTCCAGCTCCTACAGGAGCATGCGGTTTTACGCGGGACCTTACATTAAATGTTCAGGGCGATGACGTAATGTGCTTGCAGGAGTATCTTAACTCCGCTGGCTTTACGGTTGCCGATAGCGGTTCGGGATCGCCGGGGAATGAAACAACATTCTTTGGAACGCGCACGCAAAGTGCCGTTTCCCGATGGCAGACGGCAAACGGCGTGAGTCCCACGGCGGGGTATTTTGGAAAAATCTCGCAAGCGAAATATAACTCGCTTGTCGGAGGCGGAACACCAACCACACCGCCAACAACTCCGCCAACTACACCGCCAACAACTCCGCCAAGCGTAGGAACTGGTCTTACGGTTTCTCCTGGAACCGAAATCAAGTCAACGCTTGCAGTGAAGAATGCGATTAATCTTCCGTTCACGCGCGTTCGTTTCACCGCATTATCTGACGGTGATGTCACGGTTGATTCGATTGTGGTTGAACGCTACGATAACGCGAAAGACGCGGTCATTTCAGGAGTCGTTTTGCTCGATGAAAATGGCCTTCGCGTCAACCAAACTTCAAAGAGTTTGAACTCCGACCACCGAGCGACAATTACAAACAAGTTTACGATTAAAGCGGGCCAGACGCGCGAGATGACTATCGCGGCTGACATGCCGACTACTCTTGCTGACTATATCGGGCAGACCGTTGGTCTCCGCCTTGTTACTGTCAACACGTCAGCGAACATCAACGGATCGCTCCCAATTGGAGGCGCCATCCATACCGTCAACAACTCATTGGTAGTTGGTACGGTAAAGCTTGATGATGGATCGCTTGATCCCGCCACCAACCGAAGCAAAGAAGTAGGCACAACTGGGTATGTGTTCACTTCGTTGAAGGCAATCGTCTCTGTCGAGGATGTCCGCTGGAAATCGGTTAGCTTCAACCAGTCTGGTTCTGCGGCGACATCTGATCTTAAAAATATTGTTATTGTAGACCAAGATGGGAATTCCTACCCAACGATCGTCTCGGATGACGGAAAATACTACACCGCGAAATTCGGCAACGGAATTCTCATTAAGAAAGGAAAGACCTATGAGGTTTCCATTAAGGGTGATGTCGAAGGTGGTTCCGGCCGAGAGGTGGACTTCGATATCTATCGTTATGAAGACGCGGTTTTCAGCGGTGAAACTTTTGGCTACGACATCAAGGCCTCGTCAAATACCACGGAGGCAACAACTGGCTCTGACGATGGAAACTTCCACACCACAAGCCCGCGCTACGATGGTTATCGCGTGGATATTACAAAGGGAAGCTTGAGCGTCTCGAAAGCAAGCACGGTTGGTGCAGACAACCTTGCGGCGGGAACTAATCAAGCGGTACTCGGCGCATTCGAGTTCGAAGCAAAAGGTGAGCCGATCACCTTTACATCATGGGTGCTAACGGTTGTAACAACCGAAGGCGCTGCGGGCACCAATGAAAAAGCGCCGACGAACCTCACGGTCTACAATGCCAGTGGCGGTGTTGTAGAAAGCGGCATTGATGTACCGCATACCAGTACGGCAGGCACCATGTCGGTCACGCTGACCGATTCGGTCACTGTTCCGGTTGGCAAAAACATCTACACCGTGAAGGCCGACATTGATGAAAATTGGAGGACAAATGATACGATTATTGTACGGTTCATCCCAAGCACGGCTCTATCGAGCATAACGGGCGATGAAACGGGTAATACCATCACCCCATCCCCGGCCTCGGTTGTTACGGGTCCCACGATGACTATCAAAGCAGGGGCTCTCTCAATTTCTCCCGATACTTCGTTTGCAACGACAACATTGATTGCGAACTCGCAGAATGTTGAAGTCGGGAGGTTCACGCTTGATGCGACCGCATCGGGAGATGATCTCAAGATCACGGTTGCCAAGGTTCGCAAGAATTCAAATGCGGGCGCAACACTCACGCGTCTTGTACTCCGCGATGGCACAACTTCAACCAGCCCCGCGCTCAACACTGGATCAAACGAAGTAACCGTAACTGCAAATAATGAGGAAGACATTACATTTAATCTCGATACTACGCTTGCTGTTCCGAAAAATAGCGTAAAGAGGGTTGGCCTCTTCGCCGATGTCTCAAGTACGGCAACAACCGGTAGCTATTACAAGTTTGATGTCACGGGCGGCAATACAACCGACGCGTGGACTATCAAGACTGCAAAGGATAGCACGGCTGTTACCGGATCAAACTCGGCAACAAATGGTAAAGGTATCGATGTCAAAACTTCCGGCGGTTACAAAGTAGCAGCCGAAAGTGTTGTGCCGGTCAACCAAGAGCAGTGGCTCTATGGAGGTTACAAAGATGCAATCCTTAATGTCCTGAAGTTTACGGCAACGTCTGAAGATATGGCGCTTACCGATCTCCGTCTCCAACTCGATACAACCGGTTCATCAACATCGGGTCAATATGAGATGATTAAGATCTATGATGGCTCGACTCTTGTCACGGATGCCCCGGTACTCAACAGCGATGGAATTGTAGATGTTACGTTTAACCCATCGGGTACGGGATCGTTCGTCATTCTAAAAGACAGCTCGAAATTGATGACGATCAAAGCAAACCTTGCGCCGGTCGCAATTGGCCAGGCAGGCAAGGGCGGCGAACTCCTTGGAATAGATGTTGACTCGGACCTAACTCCGGGCACCGGCAATAACGCGAACAAGAATACTGCGCGCGGCGGGCAGTCGGGCACAAAGGTTCACATCTCAACCACGGCTGATGTTGCTGGAAAGGGTGTTGTAACCTTCCGTGGTGTACCGAGAGTGACGCTTGATACAGCCCTTACAAAGAGCGCGACCCCCGGTGATCAGGCGCTTCTCCGCTTTAAGGTAAAGGCGGAAGGAGCAGCAATTACGCTCAACCGCTTCACGTTCACGGTGGCCACATCGAATATCTCTGGTGTCGGCACATCGAACTCTTCTACTGGCTTCCGGCTCTACAGCGTGACAAACCAAAACTTTGTCTCAAATGCGACAGGAGCCGCGGCTGCGTACTACCTAAGAAACGGTGGAGTGAGCGGCGCGAACGCTCTAGACAGGAACTATGCTGATTCAACCGGTACCACCCTTGTTGTCAGAACGCTCGTAAATAACACGACGAACTACACCAATGGTTTGTATCCGATCACGTCAGGTGCAGAGCATACGTTTGAGCTCTGGGGCAACATCACCGATGATGCCACCGGAGGCGGCAGTATCACGGTGACCCTACAGGGTGACGATGCGCGACCATCTGCGGTTTCACTGACTGGTGCGAGCCGGAAAACCATGGCGAAAGTATCGCGTGTTGATACCGAGCAAACTCAAACCGCGTGCGGCTCATCGGGTTCACCGCAGAGCGGCGCTGGCGGCTTTGTGGGCGCTATGAGTCTCACGAATGCTTCCACGAGTTTCATTTGGTCAGATCTCTCATCGGAGGCGACATCCAGCACGAACAGCAACAGCTGTAACACGGGCGATTGGATGAACGGCTTCAAGGTGCCAGGTCTCGAGCCAACCGGTCTCTCACACACCAAGGCCTTCAGTTCGTAATCCTTGGCGTAAAAAGTCCTCGATCCTTGTGCGAGGCACAAAAGCCCCCCGCCGTTGGCGGGGGGCTTTTGATTTGCGTCAATCTAAAAAAACTTGTCCATTGAGTGTTTTTTTCTTATACTAACGAACATGGATATAAAAAGAATATTCCTCAATGGTGCGCTTTTTCTTGTGCCGCTTGTTGTTCTTGGCGCAATTCTCTGGTTCGGTCTAGGACTAAACCGTAAGGATAACGATATTCCTACATCTACCGTTAGTGAAAATTCGCCCGCGCCCTCGGATAATACTGGCAATTCTTCCTCGCTCGACGATGAACCGCCGGCAGACAAACTTCCGTTGCCTCCCGCGGATTACAAAGTTCTGAAAGAAATTAAGCCAGTGCGAAGTGACTTAGAAAAACCGCTTCGTGAAGGTTTTTCTGAAAGACTTATTGCAATCGAGAAAAACCCCGAATCGCCAATGCTCTGGGCCGAGCTCGGATCGATCAAACATTCATTTGCGGATTACGATGGTGCAAAAGCGCTGTATTTATACGCGCTCCGGATAAATCCCAGTACTACTCTTGCGAATGCAAATCTTGTGGACATTTATCGAAATATCCAGCCGGATTTTCCAAAGGCGGAATACTATCTGAAACAGATTATCAAAACCGATAAAAATACAGCGGTACGAGCGTATGTTGATCTTTCCGATCTCTACCGATACCAGTATAAAGAAAAAGCGGATCTTGCCGATGATGTATTGCTCGAGGCCTATAAAGCGTACCCCAATGATCACGGGTTTCTCAATGCGCTTGCGTGGTATTATAAAGAAACCGGTGACACACAAAAGGCAATTGAGTATTTTGAGAAATTTCTTGAAAAGGAACCAAATAACGAATCAGCAAAAGAAGAACTCGAGTGGCTCCGTGCTAAAAAAAGCTCATAATGTATGAAAAAGCGGTGGCGGCTGGGCGTTTCGGCGGTTATACTTGTTTTCCCTTTCTTCGCGCATGCATTGCACTCTGAAGTTGTGATTCGCGAGGCGCTTTTCGATCCCGAGGGAACCGACACCGGGCTTGAGTATATTGTGATTGAAAATACAGGAAATGCCCCCAAGGAACTTACGGGGTGGGACTTGTATCCGGACGGTGTTGGTTACTATACGTTTCCGGCGTTTTCGCTTGAACCAAAGAGTGTGGTTACCATTCATCTCCGCGCGCCGGGGACAAATGATGTAAAAAATTTATATCATTCGTCCACAACAAAAAATATGGGGAACACGTCGGGATCAATTGCCCTCTTTTCAAGTACCGAGCATTCTTCGGAAACAATTGTTGATTTTGTCGAGTACGGAGGGGAGGGCGAGACGTGGGAGCCGGCCGCCGTAAGCGCGGGGCTTTGGAAAACGGGCGATTTTGTTTCTCTTGAGGGTATTCTTGAAGGAGAAAAGATCAGGCGTACCACAGAAGCCCATGACGCGTCTGCATGGTCATTTGATGGATCGGAAGACGGTGTTTCCGGCGGGGAAAATTCCGAAGATTTAAGTGAAAATGAGGAGGAGGATCTTGGAGAAGAGGACACTATTACTAGTAGTAATAGTGGGGGAGGAGTACCCTATATTCCTCCCGAACTATTGCCGTCTATCAAAGCATATGCGGGCCTTGATAAGAACGCGGTTGCGGGAGCAAGCGTTTCTTTTTCGGGAAAAGCATTTGGGTGGAAGAACGAACCGCTTGAATCAAGTACTCTGCGGTTCTTGTGGAATTTTGGCGATGGCGTACTCACTGACGGACGAAATGCGCGGCATACGTATGCCTATCCGGGGATATATTCTGTAGTTTTGGAAGTTATTTCCGGGGGAGAATCTGTCCGTGATGACTTGGTAGTTCGGGCAGGTGAGAATCCGGTTGTAATCAGCGAGTTGGCGCCGGGAGAAAACGGGTGGATTGAATTGCATAATTCTTCCGCGCGGGACATTGACATAAGCGGGTGGATATTAAAGGGTGAACAAAATAAGGAATTTGTCTTTCCGGAAAATAGCCACCTTGCTCCGCGTTCACGGCCAGTATTTTCTAAAGAAACATCCGGTATTATTTTTTCTTCCTTGAATCCCCGTGCGGCGCTTTCCTACCCAAACGGCAGGGTTGCGCGGGAGTTTGTGTTTGACGGGGGCATACCAAGCGGGCAATCGGTAACGGCACTCGGGTTTGCAAGCCCGACTCCCGGCGCGGAGAACCAAAGTCAAAAT
>MHOB01000031.1 GCA_001821795.1 Candidatus Ryanbacteria bacterium RIFCSPLOWO2_12_FULL_47_9c | reverse complement strand
CTGTCTTTTATTTTCTCCGCTGCTAAATTTTCCATCGTGCCGATAAGCGATTCGCCGGTAATAACATTGCCCATTCGCGACGACATTTTACCAGAAGCGAAACGCAACATACCATGCGAAATGTGTTTGGTTTTTTCAGCAATTAACGGATAAATTTGCTCCATCACCTTTAAGACAACTCTAAAATAATCATCTTGCTCATTGGCAGTGATAATAATTGATTGCGCCAAATCTGGTTCGGCTTCAAACTTCGCCTTATTCAAACCAAGCTCTTTGGTTTCGTAAGTCGGCAGGCCTTGCGAAGTAATAAAAACCCGAGTGTGTAAGTCGTATTTTTCCCCCCGAAAAACTATCGCACCCTCGCTTTTTTCAAAAACACCTTTTTTCAAAAATTCCGCAACAATTTTTTCGCCCTCACGACCTTCTTTGCTTTCAAAAAAATTATAATCAAATTTGGTATCCAACTTTTTGTAAATCTCTTCAAAGTGGGACAAGCTCCATTGCCGGCCTTCATTATAAATTTTATTAATTTCTGAATCGGACTGAACAAAAATTTTCTTGTTCAATTCATCAATTTCTGTTTTGTTCTCATTATAATTTTGCGTACCAAAAACATAGGCCTCTCCCCAATTCGCGTTCGGTTTTTTTAATTTTCCCCAAATTGCTTTGGCTACATGAAGCCCCACATCACCCTGCCAACAAGCACGCACAACTTTCGCGCCACTCGCTTCATACAAACGAGCAATTGCTTCGCCAATAGCGTTACTCATCAAGTGGCCAATGTGAAATTCCTTGAACGGATTCGGGTCGGTATATTCCACCATTACTTTCTTCCCAGCGAGTGTTTGGTTTTTGCCAAAGTTATCGCCCTTCGAAATTATCTCGGCGATTTGGCTAGCAAAAAACTCTGGCGATAAATAAAAATTTATAAACCCCGCTCCCGCCACCTCAATCCTTTCTACAAATCCCAAAAAGGCGAGGCCTTCGTTTAAAACGAAGGCCTCGCCTTTGTTATTAGCGCTTTTACCATTAATCTCTCTAGTGATGTTTTCTGCCAACTCTCGCGGCTTTTCTTTCAGTTGTTTTGCCAAAACCAACGCGATATTCGTAGAATAATCCCCATTTGCCAAATCCGCCGGGTGTTCCAAAACAATTTCACCTGCCTCAATTTCAAGATTTTTGAGCGCTGCAACCAATATTTCCTTTATTTTCTTCGCAATCATAAAGCCATTTTAACACATTCCAGAAAATCGGACTTAACCGCCTTCAAATACTGATTGGCGTCAATTATTTTGTGTGGCACATTTTTAAAAAAATCCAGAAACCCAGCACGAACTTTTTTATGAAAATCCAGTTTTCGTTCATCAAAATGGGTCTTCTTTCCTTTGCGATTCGCTACTCGCCTCAAACCCTCCTCCGATTCAACATCAAAAAAAATATACAAATCCGGCTTGACAGCATCTAAAAATTTTTCGCGGGTCTGCCAAAATAAATCTTCCAAATGTTCTGCGCCTTGAGCGCGAATTTGATAAGCGTAAGTGGCAGAATCAAATCGGTCGCAAATTACATTTTTACCTTTTTCTAAAGCCGGCAAAATTTTATGTTGCAAATGGTCAGCCCGCGCCGCCCACATCAAACCAAATTGGGTCTCCGCGCCGACTTTTGCCGCTTCTCTGGAAAGCGCTAGGGCACGAATTCTGTCGGCAAACGGCGTTCCGCCCGGTTCGTGAGTAATTAAAAACTTTTTTCCAAATGGTATTTCAGCAAACCATTTCAAAACCGCGGTCTTCCCCGCCCCCTCGCCGCCATCAATCACAATAAATTTTCCTCGCTTCATTTTCTCAAAATTTTATCTATCCTCTCGGCAATTTCCACAAAGTCCTTTTCCTTTTTGCCACGGGTGGTTTCCGCCGCGCTACCTAGACGAATACCAGATGGGTCTACCGGTGAACGCGTGTCAAACGGAATAGCGTTTTTATTAACAATAATCCCCGCTTTTTCCAGTCGGTCACTGGCTTCTTTACCTCCGATACCTTTTCCATTAAGCCAAACATCAACCAAAAGCAAGTGTGTATCTGTGCCGCCGGAAACAATTCGCCAGCCCAAACGAGCCAACTCGTTGGACAAGACCTTGGCATTCTTCACCACTTGCTTGGCATACTTTTTAAAAGCCGGCGTATCGGCTTCTTTGAGCGCGACGGCTACCGCCGCTATTTGATTCAAATGCGGCCCACCTTGCAAACCCGGAAAAATTGCTTTGTCTATTTTCTTCGGCAATTCGCGGGCACCTGCCCGACCAATCATATTGGGCGGGTCTTTTTTGGAAAAAATCATCGCTGCTCTTGGACCCCGCAAAGTTTTATGCGTAGTAGTCGTCACCACATCAGCGTATTCAAATGGCGAGGGATAAACTTCACCCGCCACCAAGCCGGCGAAATGCGACATATCCACCATCAAATACGCGCCTGAAACATCGGCAATTTCTCTGAATTTTTTGAAATCAATAATACGCGGACAAGCGGTGTAACCCGTGACAATAATTTGCGGCTTCTCCCGCAAAGCAATTTGTTTTATCTCTTCATAATCCAGCAGTTCGGTTTTTTGATTAACGCCATACGGCACTTGCGTCCAAAATTTTCCCGTCGCCGAGACCTTATGGCCGTGCGTCAAATGACCGCCGTGAGCAAGCGACATTCCCATGATTTTTCCTCCGACTGGCACTAACGCCATATAGACCGCCAAGTTTGCCGGCGAACCGGAAAGCGGCTGGACATTCACACTCCACTCGTTTGGCAGAAGTTTGAAAAGTTTCAGCACTCGTTCCTTACACAAATTTTCAATTCTATCCACAATTTCATTCCCACCGTAATAGCGCATAGCGGAGTAGCCCTCGGCGTATTTATTCGTCAGCTCGCTCCCAAGCGCTTCCAAAACATCTTTGGAAACATAATTCTCCGAAGCGATTAAATTTATCACTCTCTTCTGCCGCTTCCTCTCGGCCTCAATTAGTTTTTTTATTTGAATGTCTTTCATTGTAAAGGTGTTGAAAAGGTTATGGCTAATAGTTGATAGCTTATAGCTTTTCGCACAAAAAGAAAAGCCACCGAGAATACTCGCTGGCTATGAAAACTGAACGGGTTAACAAACCCGTCTCCATTGGTCGGGAGAGTCAACAATGGCAGGTTCATACAAAGAACCCCCCTGCTCTCTTAACCAGTCTTGCCCACTCGGAATCTGGAGAAAGACCTTCCTTCCTTTCCCAGCAGATTCTGTGAGGTTTCCCAGTGATCGACTTGCGAGTGGCAACCACAAAGGTATCATTAAATACAGTCCAAAGATAATCTGCTGAAGTGATGGCTGCAGACAGAGTGCGTTCCGGTGAAAGTTCAGGCTCATGAAAGTAGTCTATGAATTTCCACTCAAATTCAGGAAAATACTTCCGTAAATGCCCCAAGGGACTGAAGTCAAACTCATAACAACTCGTCAATAAATCTTGGATTCTCTCCATAGTTTTACCGATTGGCTCGTCTGCGTGAGGTCCCAGATCAACTGACCGAGCTTTGAGCAATGCTTCCCGTCGGGCCTTGCGAATGTCATTAATTTTCCATCCGAACTGTTTTTTCATCTTATGGATTCTCCACAATCTCGCGGATTAGCTCACCACTCAAAGGCAGGTGACACCTTTTTTCTGCCCACAACATTATCACGACCCCACATCTCTTGTCAATCCCATTAGAAAACAATTCTCTAACAAGGTCAATATACACCAACTTTCAGCGATAGCATAAACTTAGTGTATGGGAGTTTTGGAAGAAAAAATTAAAAGAAAAACACGAATCAAAAACTTGGAGAAAATTATTCTTGGGACGGTTGCGACGGCTGGGTTGCTTAGCGTTGCCTTACTCGCGCCAAATGCTTTACAGGCGCTCAAACTCTTGGGTTGGAAACCACATCGTCGCCAGCGCGAAGTTATTGTCCGTTCTCGCAGTCGGCTCATTAAACACGGCTTACTCACCCACGATGAAAAAGGTTTTCTAAAATTGACCCCCAAAGGAGAAACGAAACTCCGTGAATTGGAGCAGCGCGAATATAAACTTCCCCACCCAAAATGTTGGGATAAAAAATGGCGTGTGCTTATTTTTGATATCCCAGAAAAAAGAAAATATCTGCGGGAAAAAATTCGTAATACCCTGGGAGCCATCGGATTTAGTCAACTCCAAAAAAGCGTTTGGGTTTACCCTTACGATTGCGAGGACTTGATCGCTTTGCTCAAGGCGGATTTCAAAGTCGGAAGAGACCTTTTGTATCTCGTCGTCGATGAAATAGAAAACGATAAAAAATTACTCGGGTTATTCGAATTATCCAAATAAACCCCCATACACCTAAAAACAGCGACCGCTGTTAGTTAGTGTATTTCGCTTGTGATAAGGCGCGAATAAATACAAGCAAGTGCGATAAAAAATGCGACAGAAAGTGCTACGGTTCGCAACATTGCGCTTCAACAAATAAAGTGTATACTTTGAAAAGTTATGAAAATATACAATGATGTTCTTAAAAAAATAATGGCTGAGGGAGTGAACCGCAAGGGTCGCAACGGCTGGACGCGAGGCGTATTTGCTGTCCAAATGCGTTTTGATTTGGAGAAAGGTTTTCCAGCTGTAACCACCAAACAACTGGCGTTTGGATTAGTCAAAAGCGAATTGCTTTGGTTTCTAGAAGGTAGTAGTGATGACAACCGGTTGAAAGAAATTTCCGGAAAAGATAGGACTATTTGGACTGACAACGCCGAAGCGCCTTATTGGAAACCCAAAGCAAAATTTTCCGGCGACCTTGGCCGCATCTATGGCGTCCAATGGCGCAGTTGGCAGAAACCAAACGGCAAAACCGTTGACCAAATCGCCAGGTTGATTAAAACCTTACGGGAAAATCCCAATGACCGACGATTGGTGGTCACCGCCTGGAATCCGGGCGAATTGGATGAGATGGCGCTACCGCCTTGCCATATGATTTTCCAGTTTTTCGCCGCCAAAGGTAAACTGTCGCTTCATATGACTCAACGGAGTTGCGATATGTTTCTCGGCGTCCCGTTTAACATCGCTTCTTATGCCCTGCTGCTCTCAATGGTGGCTCAAGTGGTGGGAATGAAACCGAATGAATGCGTCTTGACTCTTAATGATGCTCACATTTACCGCACTCACTTTAAGGCGGTGAAAGAACAACTCTCACGCAAGCCCTTGTGTTTGCCAAAACTCTGGCTTAATCCAAACATTAAAGAATTAGCTCAATTCACGATGGAGGATATCAAGCTGGAGAATTACAAACATCATCCGCCTATTAAGGCGAAAATGATTGTCTGAAAAACCAAAGCTCAAGATTGGGAAAACCTGCCTTGAGCTTTTTATTTTATGAACAAAGCAAAGATTAACATCATCGTGGCTGTTGGTAAAAACAATATCATCGGTATAAAAAACACTTTGCCTTGGCATTTGCCAGCCGACTTGAAATATTTTGCCCAGACCACCAAAGACAAAATGGTTTTGATGGGTGAAAATACTTTTCTTTCCATTCTGGAAAAAATCGGCAAGCCCTTGCCCGGCCGACGAAACATTGTCTTGACTGACAAAAAAAACAAAAAATTTGCCGGCGTAGAAACAGTCAATAGTATAGAAGAAGCGATGAAAATAATCGGCAAGAAGGAAGTTTTTGTTATTGGCGGCGCCAGCGTCTACCGACAAATGTTGCCTCTGGCGGGTAAGTTATATATTACCGAGGTAAATTATGGTGGGCAGGGTGACGCTTTTTTTCCAACTATTGACCAAAGCCAGTGGGTTTTAGAAAAACAAGAGCCTCATATCAAAGACGGCAAAAACGATTACGATTACACTTTCAGAATCTACCGCCGCAAACCAGCTTA
>MHOB01000030.1 GCA_001821795.1 Candidatus Ryanbacteria bacterium RIFCSPLOWO2_12_FULL_47_9c | reverse complement strand
GGGGCAATATAAAAACGACTTTTCTTATGAAAATGTTGATAATGATGTTGGTAACAGGACCCTCGTAACTATTACGGTTTACAACTCTAACAACGCACAGTATTCGTTTAATTGTCACGATTGTTCGTATATCTTCGGATGTATCGGGCTTCGAAATAAAGAGTATTGCATTTTAAATAAGCAGTATACGAAAGAGGAATATACGGCACTGCTTCCAAAAATAATTTCGCACATGAATACCATGCAGTATACAGACAAAAGTGGTCGGGTGTATCGATACGGAGAGTTCTTCCCGATTGAAATTTCACTATCGGCTTACAATGAAACTATCGCTCAAGAATATTTTCCCTTGACGAGGGAAGAGGTTGCCGAAAGAGGATACGGCTGGAAGGATCCGGAAACTAAAGAGTATTCAATTACTACTTTTGCGAAGGCGTTGCCAGCAAGTATCAAGGATGCGCAAGATTCTATTTTGCAAGAAACTATAGGTTGTGAACACGACGGGAAGTGCACAGAACAATGTTCTACTGCATTTAGAATTATTCCACAAGAATTCGAATTTTATCAAAAAATGAATTTACCACTGCCGCGGCTTTGTCCAAACTGCCGGCACTACCAACGCTTCAAGCAACGAAACCCACTCAAGCTTTGGCACAGAAAATGTCAATGCGCAGGAACAGTAAGCGAGAATCAAATATATAAAAACACAGCCGAGCATGCTCACAAAGCTGCACATTGTCCCAACGAGTTTGAAACCTCGTATGCACCAGAACGACCTGAAATCGTTTATTGTGAGCGGTGTTATCAGGCGGAGGTTGTATAAAACATATCTCTAATTCGAGCGAATAGGAGAATAGTCTGAAAATGGAAACAAAAACTTGCCAAAACTGTAAACAAAACTTTGTCATCGAGCCCGAAGATTTTGATTTCTACGAAAAGATAAAAGTCCCGCCACCGACGTGGTGTCCGGATTGTCGGCTTCAGCGGCGGCTCATGTGGCGCAACGAACGCACGCTCTATCGGCGGAAATGCGACGCGCCAGGGCATTCGGAGGATATTATTTCTATTTATCCGCAAGAGGTTCCTTTTAAAGTTTATGATCACGAGTTTTGGTATGGCGATGGTTGGGATGCGCTCAAGTATGGCCGCGACTATGATTTTACAAAACCGTTTTTTCAACAATACCGCGAGCTGCTTGAGGCAACACCGGCGGTTGCACTTTTTGACAGCAAGTCTGTCAATTCGAGCTACTGCAATGTAACTGTCGAACATAAGAATTGTTATCTGGTAACTGCCGGATGGGGCAACGAGGATTCAATGTATAGTAACCGCATATCATACTGTAAAGATACGCTTGACTCGTACGCGGGGCACAAAACCGAGTTTTCGTATGAAAATGTTTACTGCAAAGATTCCTACCAGCTTTTTTTCAGCAGAAATTCTGAAAGCTGCAATAATTCGTATTTTCTTTACGACTGTCGCGGATGTTCGGATTGCGTATGCTCGACCAATTTGCGAAACAAGCAATATTATATTTTCAACAAGCCGTATTCCAAAGAAGATTATTTTAAAAAACTCGAAGAGCTCAATCTGAAAAACAGGGATGGTCTGAAAAAACTCGCCGCAATATTTGACGAGATGTATCTGAAATCAGTCCATCGGTATGCGCACCTGATTAATACGATAAATGTCGTGGGTGACAACGTAGAAGATTCAAGGAATTGCTACTATTGTTTTGACCTCGCGGGAAACGCGGAGGACTCAAAATATTGCCATTGGGGCACGTACGGCCTTCGTGACTCGTACGATACGGGAGCGGGAACCGGCGGCAATTCGGAGCTTATCTATGAGGGCATCAGCATTGGCGTGACCAATTCGCGATGTTATTTTGGAGCGATTGTGTGGTATTCCCACGACGTGCAATATGGTTTCAACTGCCAAGATTCGAGCAATCTTTTCGGCTGCGTTGGTTTGCGAAAAAAAGAGTATTGTATCTTGAATAAACAATATACAAAAGAAGAGTACGAGCGTCTCTTGCCGAAGATTATTGATCACATGAACAAAATGCCCTATACGGATGCAAAAGGCAGGAAGTATGCATACGGCGAGTACTTTCCCGGAGAGCTTTCGCCGTGGGCGTACAACGAAGCAATTGTGCAAGATTACATTACTCTTGATAAAAAAACGGCAGAAAGCCAAGGATATCGCTGGAGAGATGCGGAAGAAAAAGATCCTGTTATTACTATTCCGGCATCAGATATACCGCAGGCGATAAAAGACGTTTCGGATGATATTTTGGAAAAAACTCTCGGGTGCGTTCATGCCGGCGGGTGCAACGATCAGTGTTCAAAGGCGTTTAGAATTACCTCGCAGGAATTGGAATTTTATCGACGACTTAACTTGCCCTTGCCGGATCTTTGCCCAAATTGTCGGCATTACCGGCGCCTCAAGCAGCGAAACCCGCTCAAGCTCTGGCATCGAAAATGCCAGTGCGCGGGCGCGGCAAGCGAGAATCAAATATATAAAAACACAGCCGAGCATGCTCACAAAGAAACGCATTGCCCAAACGAGTTTGAAACGAGTTATGCTCCTGACCGGCCAGAGATTGTGTATTGCGAGCAGTGTTATCAAAATGAGGTGGCATGAGCCCTGAAACGAAAACTTGTCAGAATTGTAAAAACTCGTTCACGATCGAATCCGAGTCACAGCACCAAAGTACAGTTTGGTGCTGGACTCCACTTGCATTAGAGTAAATATATGTCTAAAGAAGAAAAAAGAAGTTGTCAAAATTGCTATGGCGAGTTTGTAATAGACGCTTCGGATTTTGAATTCTACGCAAAAATAAAAGTCCCGCCGCCGACGTTTTGTCCGGAATGTAGGATGCAACGGCGTATGGCATGGCGCAACGAGCGAACGCTCTATAAACGTAAAGACGCTTTTGGCAACGATACGATCTCGATATATTCGCCGGATAAACCGCTTACCGTTTATCCGCGCGATTACTGGTGGTCAGACGCGTGGGATCCAATGCAGTATGGTCGCGAATATGATTTTGGAAAACCATTTTTTGTACAGTTTCGCGAACTTCTCGAGTCTGTACCGGTCTCTGGTGTTTTTTCGAGCAATGTTGTTGAGAGTCCGTATTGTAACCACGTTTGGCGTTTAAAAAATTGTTATCTGGTTTTTGCTTCTTTGGAATGCGAAAACGTATGCTACTCCGATAAGGCGGAGCACAGCAAAGATTCTTTTGATTTGTATCTCGCCAAAAAATGCGAACGCTGTTATTGGGCCGTGGATTCGGAAGATTCGTATCGCCTTTTTTTCAGTGCAGAATCGAGTGGATGTACTGATTCAGCTTTTCTTTTCGATTGTCGCAACTGTCAAAATTGCTTTGGTTGCGTTGGGCTTCGAAACAAACAATATCATATTTTCAACAAGCCCTATTCAAAAGAAGATTACGAACAGAAAATACACGAGCTTGATATCGGGTCGTTTCAAAATTTCCAAAAAACGCTCAATGAATTTCTACAATTTCGTCTTACATTTCCGCGCCGTTTTGCGCGCCTGATCAATACAACAAATGTTGCTGGCGATAACTGTGTCGATGTGAAAAACTGTTACCGCTGTTTTGATCTTCGAGAGAATGTTGAAGACGGCAAGTATTTAACGCACGGAGGATTTGGCATGAAAGATTCTTATGATGGTTATGGTATAGGAATTTGTGAGCTTCTTTACGAAGGAGTTGATACTGGCGTTGATGGAGGATCAAGGCAATTGTTTAGTGTTGTCGTATATTCATCGAGTGATACGCATTATTGTTTTAACTGTGCCAATGCCGCCAATCTCTTCGGTTGCGTTGGTTTGCGAAAAAAACAATACTGCATTCTCAATAAGCAATATACAAAAGAAGAATACGAAGCGCTCGTGCCAAAAATTATAAAGCACATGAGTGATATGCCGTATCGCGATGCGCGTGGGCGCGAATATCGCTACGGGGAGTTTTGGCCTGTTGAGCTTTCTCCGTTTGCATACAACGAAACCATCGCACAGGAATATTTTCCACTTACAAAAGAGAAGGCGCTCGAAGTTGGATTTTGTTGGCGCGATACTGATAAGAAAAAATGGGATGTATCTGTTTTGGCAAAAGATTTACCCGATCACATACAAGATACTCCCGAAAGTATAGTGGGGGAGCGGATTGCATGCTTGACGTGTGGCAGGGCGTATCGGGTTTTGAAAGAAGAATATGATTTCTTGAAAAAAGAACGCTTGCCATTCCCGCGTCAATGCCCAGATTGTCGCCATAAAGTACGTTTTGAAAACCGAAAACCTCTCGCGCTTTGGAAACGCCAATGTAACTGTGCCGGAGCCGCATCAGAAAATAATGTTTATAAAAACACAGCCGAGCATGCTCACAAAGAAACGCATTGTCCAAACGAGTTTGAGACATCGTATGCGCCAGAGCGTTCGGAGATTGTGTATTGCGAACAATGCTATCAAAATGAGGTGGTATGACATGATTGATTTTATCTGGTGGAGTGTTACTCTTTAGATATGAAAAAAGTAAAGAGACAATTTACGGCAGTTTATCGAAAATCGGGCAAGTGGTATCTTGGCTGGATTGAAGAAATCTCCGGTGTAAATACACAGGGCGCAACTCTTAAAGAAGCAAGAGAAAACTTGCGCGAAGCCCTTCTTTTAATACTTGAAACCAATAAGATGTTAAGCTCGATTGAATCACGAGACAAATCAATACGCGAGCCACTCGCTGTTTCCATCTAGAGTTTTTAGTATATGAAGCGTGTTGATCTATTGCGTCATCTGCGGAAAATGGGCGTTATTTTTGTCCGCGAGGGTGCGCGACACAGCGTGTTTCTAAATCCACAAATCGGAAAAACCTCTACTGTCCAACGGCATAATGAAATAGACGATTTTTTGATACGTAAAATTTGCCGCGACTTGGGCATTCAGGAGCCAAAACGATGACCGCGGAGACTCGCGTATGCCAAAACTGCAAGACATCGTTCACGATCGAACCCGAGGATTTTGAATTTTACGCAAAAATTAAAGTACCTGCGCCGACATTTTGTCCGGAGTGTCGCTATTGGAGGCGATTGGTGGACCGAAATGAGTGGAATCTCTACCGTCGCAAGTGTGATATGATCGGTGAGCAGATAGTCTCGATTTACCGGGAAGACGTGCCTTTTCCTGTATACAAGCAAGATGCGTGGAGGTCTGACGCATGGGATCCACTCGCGTATGGCAGGGATTTTGACTTTAATCGCCATTTCTTCGAACAATTTCAGGAGTTGCGAAATGTTGTTCCTCATCTTGCGCTCGTGAGTTCCAATAGTGTTAACTCCGAATACAGCAATCAATCGCAAGACAACAAAGACTGCTATATGGTGTCGGCAACAGGAGGAAGTGAAAAGTGCATGTACGGCAATTGGTATCAGCCGGGATCTTACTTTTGTGCTGATTGCTACATGATCGAGAAAAGTGAGCGGTGCTACGAATGTATTAACTGTGGTCGATGTGCGTCTACGACATTTTCGCAAGATTGTTTTGACTGCGTTTCGTGCCACTTTTCTTTTGATTGCCGCGGGTGTACCGAGTGTTTTGGGTGTGTTGGCCTCCGCAATAAACAGTATTGCTGGTTTAACGAGCAGCTTTCCAAAGAAGAATACGCGAAGCGTCTCGAAGCGTTTACATGGAGCCGCCCCGTGATAGAGGAGACGAAAAAGAAAGTACGCGAGTTCGCAAAACATTTTCCTCGAAAATTTTACCACGGTGCAAAAAATGAGGGATCGTTTGGTGATTACCTCGAAAATACAAGTTATGCGCGGCTAAGTTTTAACTGTCGCGAGAATCGTGATACGGCGTATCTGCAAGACGCATGGAAAATGATCGACTGTCTTGATATGACGGAAATTTTGGGATCCGAGCGCTCATATGAAATTCAGGGGTGCGCCGATGTTTATCGCTCGATCGGCCTCCGTAGTTGCTGGACAATGAATGATTGTTATTACTGCGATATGACTTTTTCGTCGAGCGATTGTTTCGGCTGTTTCGGATTAAAACAAAAGCAATACTGTATCTTGAATAAGCAGTATAGCAAGGAAGATTATCATGCCCTCAAAGAAAAGATTATCGAGCACATGAAAAAAACTGGTGAGTGGGGCGAATACTTTCCTCCGAAGGGCAGTTCGTTTGCATACAATGAGTCAGTGGCGTATGACTTTTTTTCTCTTTCTGAATCTGAAGCGCAGAAGCGTGGTTATCGTTGGTACACTCCGGCAGTCCGTGAGTACAATGTGACCGTGAAAGCAAGTGCACTTCCTCTTACAATCGATCAAGCGCAGGATTCTATACTAAAAGAAGTAATAGGATGCGTATCACAAGAAACGGAAGAGGGGCGGCTTGCGTATCCCGAATGCGCAACTGCTTTTCGTCTCATCCCGCTTGAGCTCGATCTTTATCGCGAATTAAAGTTGCCGATACCACAAAAGTGTTTTCCGTGCAGAAGACGAGATAGATTTTCAGTGCGCAATCCGAGAAAACTATGGGGTCGCCATTGCCAATGCCAAGGCGCCTTGTCTATTCTGGGTAACTACACTAACGCATCCGAACATTTTCATGGCGATAAGCCGTGCCCAAATGAATTTAAGACTTCGTATGCCCCAGAACG
>MHOB01000029.1 GCA_001821795.1 Candidatus Ryanbacteria bacterium RIFCSPLOWO2_12_FULL_47_9c | reverse complement strand
GTCGAATCGGCCCGGTCGCACGAGTGCAGGATCAAGAACATCCGGTCTGTTCGTCGCCGCCATGATGACGACTTTTTCGTTCGGCTCGAACCCGTCCATCTCGACGAGTATTTGATTGAGCGTCTGCTCGCGCTCATCGTTGCCGCCGCCAGCTCCCGAGCCACGCACACGACCTATCGCATCTATCTCGTCAATGAAAAGAATTGCGGGAGCGGCCTTTTTTGCAATTAGGAAAGTGTCGCGCACTCGGCTAGCCCCGACACCAACGAACATCTCTACGAACTCCGAACCTGAAATGGAAAAGAATGGGACGCTCGCTTCTCCGGCGACAGCTCTAGCGAGCAAAGTCTTGCCCGTCCCTGCTGCTCCCATGAGTAAGACTCCTTTCGGAATGCGCGCTCCTATTTGAATAAATTTCTTCGGATTCTTGAGAAAATCCACAATTTCAGTTAGCTCGGATTTTGCTTCTTTGGCACCCGCGACATCGGCGAATGTAACTTTTTGGGCTTTGTCGTTGGGATTGACCAGACGCGCCATTGAGCGGCCAAACGTAAAGGCCTGCATACCAGCTCCTCGCATCTGTCGCGAGAGATACCAAATGATGCCAAGAATAAGGATAACGGGTATGAGAAGCGGCGCCAGTGTTAAAAACCAGAAGCGTGGTCCGCCTTCATCCTTCACTGTTATTTGGACTGCCGACATCTTCTCCGAGGAAAGACCGTAGTTTGCAAGCGTCTCTGTAAATGACGCCTCTGATTCTTTGCGAGATGTCTTCTCAGACTCGTCTTCATACGTCGCAGTGATTGAGGTTCCCTCTATGGCAATAGAAGTGATGAGGCCTGCGTCAATGTCGGCAGCTATCTGCGAAAGAGACACTAGGTTGTCCTCTTTGACGACGTACTCGCGCACGAGAGAGTAGCCCGCGGACAATATAAGAAACACGGCAAAGGCAATCGCCATCTGCGTCCATATGGAAGGTCCTCCCGGAGGGCGACCCGCGGGGTTACGCATCTTTGGGGGCTTTGTGTCTTGGTTTCTTGGTATTGCCATATACTAAAATATCGCCTCGCCCGCAGAACATGCAGGCTAACCTGCATTCTTACTCATACACTTAACGTATCGGGGCATTATACTCATAAGCCCGATTTCAGCTAGTTTTCCTAAAAATTACTAGACTTCAGTAAGCAGGTCCTGTCGAAAGATATCAATAGCCGTATGGCCGAGTCATGGTCAACCAATTCCCTTTCGCACTCGTAACCCTAGCCTTTTCTGCGATACACTTGGTGTATCCGTAGCGATTATTGTATCCGTAATATATTTTGTTGCACTTATCCCCTGACCCTTCTCCTTTCACAGAAACCCGTAGCCAGGATTTGCCACTCTCGCTCTTCTCCTGTCCTGTGTAAACTGGTTTTGCACTCATAGTTAGTACTCCAGAAGATTGAACGGGGTACACTGGCAATGCCTGCCTAGACGTTACGGTGTACAAGTTGCTTTTCCGCTCCGCGGAAGTAACCGGCATTTTTATTGTCCCGCACGACCCTCCGCGGTATCCATATCCGTATGATATTCCCGGTGGGATGCAATAACGATAACTCAAGGTGAAGTCTTCAAGATTAAATTCTTTTGCACCCTTTCCGGAAAGCGCAAACTGCGCAGTAAGGGTACGCAGTGTTGCGAAGTTCGTGACGTTCTGTGTCTGCACATCAAATGTACCAATTACCTGAGTTTTGCCTGAGATGACAGAGCCTGATGGGCTATTCACGTTACGGCTCATCTTTATCAGAGGACTGCTATCAAATATAGAAAATACTCCCGCCAACAAAGAACCGGGGCTCCCGGTAAATGATGCCGACGCAACGGTAAATGATCCTCCTATTAATACCAATGCGGCGAGAATAAGCGCGGATTTCTTCAAGCTCTTGTTTTTGAAGATATGGAATTTCATTTTCTTTCTTAGCTCTCACTATACTCTGCAACAAGCGAGTTGCATAATTCTGCCTGTGGAAAACTCGAGAAACCATTTACGGGTACACTGCGACGTAATGAGTCTCTTCAAGAGAGAGCTGACAATAAAACATGGATTTGAAATAGGAGTTCTTGCCTTCATTGGCGTTCTCTCTCTAGCAATTCATCTTCTTCCTTTCATTTTATATGGTTCACACCCCTTAGGATATGACACGGGATTTTATCGCCGTTATTTGATAGAACCGTTTCTCTCATTTCCTAACGCGGCCGTTCCAGGGCTTGGGGAAAACGCGCTCATACCACGCATGTTTCTTGACGCTCTCCGACTCCTACCATTCTCCGCCGATTATATTTTGTACGGCAGTTATATTGCTTTGTTCGTACTCCTTTCTGTAACCCTTTATTTTTTCTTGCGTTCACATGTGGGCATTAGAGGCGCCGCTATTGCTGCACTCTTGCTCGTCCTTTCATCCGTTCAATATAAAGCGTATTGGTACATGCTATGGAAACATGCATTCGCCGCATGCCTTCTGTTCCTCGCACTTATCGCCCTCGAACGAAGATGGACCGCCCTTCTTGTTTTCTTAGATATTGCGCTCGCATGGAGCCACACGACAACAGCAATCATCTACCTACTCACGCTCGGGATTCTCTTTATAGTACATGCGGAGCGTAAGCGTATTTTCATTCACGGAGCCATAACCGCTCTCGCGTTTGTGATGGTAAACGCCTCTCTCGTACACCAGATCTCTGTTGCTACTCCGGTCGCCGTTTTCTTGGATTGGTCTGAGTACATTGTGTTTTCAATACCAATCTTCATCGTGATAATAACGGCAAGAATCTGGCGTATATCTAACATACCTCTTTCCCTATGGGCGTTTACCGCTGTAAGCTTTGCATTCCCACTGCTTAAACTTCCCTTTTTTGAGCGCATATTCATCTATAGTGATATAGCGCTCATTGCTTTAGCGGGCTTTGCCATAGAACGCATGGTGTCACAAATGAATTTCGAAACACCGACCAAGCGAACGTATTTACACGGAGCCATACTTTGCATAACCTTGGGTCTTTTCTTAAGTTCGTTGTGGGGTGAAGTGCGCTCATCGCGACCTCTAATCTCAGAAGAAATTTTTGATGGCATCGCAGAAATATCCGCAATAGTACCCAGCGAAGCAACAATCCTGACCACTTCTGATGAAGCGCCTTGGTTTGAAGGATGGACAAGCTCCCATATAGCAGCTCCCGGCATGTTGCGCGATACGCACAATCTTGATGAATGGACGACCTTGTGGACTTCAACATCGACCGAAAAACAAATCGAGTTTCTAGGTGAATTTCCTCAACCGCTTTACATAGCGTCATTTAATGGTTTTGAAGATCTAATAGGTACGCCCGCGCCATGCCTCTTATTGCTCACGCCTCACCTTCTATCTTTTGACGTCTGCGCCCAAACGAATTAGTTGTATACCCCGTGAGATAAGAAACGACAATGTTCATACAGAGATGGAAAGGTCGCCATACATTCAATACTCTAAAACAATCTCTCGACTACCTATCCAATGGGGTATAGTAATGCAATGGCACTCGTAGAAAACAAGAATGTGGGATTTGACTATTCCATCCTCGAGGAGATCGAGGCGGGATTGGAATTGCTCGGATTTGAAGTGAAGTCGCTACGGGCGGGCCGAGGCTCACTCAAAGGCGCGCGCGTTGTCGCGCGTGGCGGCGAAGCCTACCTCGTGGGCGCGTCCATCCCCGCCTGGCAGATAGCCAATGCACCAAAATCGTACGACCCGGAGCGCACGCGCCGGCTCTTGCTCTCCAAGAAAGAAATAGTGCGCGTATCCTCTGCGGAAGGTGAAAAGGGGTTGACAATTGTGCCAATCCGTGTGTATAATTCTAACCGGAAGCTGAAGTTGGCAATCGCGATCGCCCGCGGTAAGAAAAAAGAAGATAAGCGTCATACCATTCGGGCTCGCGAGGAGAAACGTCGGATGGAAAGAACTTTGAAAACAGAATAAAGGATGCCAGCCGTTCGCGAAGAGCGAAATGAAGTGCGCTCTTCGGGGGTGACTGGCTTCGACAGGGAAATCGACATATGTGTGTGCGGGCAAAGCTGTGGTCAGCTTTTCAAACCGCCACAAAAATCCAAGTGCGAAAAACACTGGCGGGGTTCTTTCCCCGATTCAGCTGGTTCCGGCTTTTGCCTAACCGGCCGTCCGCGAGTTGCTACGCTTGAATAGCGCTCACCGGACGTCACTTCTTTCAAGCACTGATGTCGACCGCTCGAGCGATATCTACGATAAGAGCTCGGCTCTGCGCGATTCTGTGCGTCTCATACGCGCATAGCTTAAACCACAAGATGTTCTACGCCTCGTAGAAGCATGCATACTGTTTTTCCTTGGACGGGGGTTCGAACCCCCCACCTCCACCAGATTAAACAAAGAAGTCCGCTACGGCGGACTTCTTTGTTTATGGGACTGTGGCGAGAAACTTCTCAGCAAATTTTTCGCGTTTTCTCAATAATGTCGGGGAATATTTTCCATTGCGCGGAGTGAGCTTCAGATAATGTTTGAGCACTAACGCCGCGCGTCTCTTTTTATAAGTTCTCAAAAAAGGATAAATAGATCTGATTAGGTCCAGCGCCTGTCGACTTGCCGTTTGGTACGTGTAACCCAACGAATGATTCTCGGAACGGATATTCTTACGAGTAATTTTCCCCACTCCTGTGATTTTTACGATGTATTCCAACAACGGGAGTTCGTTATTGCTGATAGTTAAAACTAGAAGTCGATTCTTATAGATATTTCTCCGCGTCAGCGTGATAGTGCCCTCACCATCAATAATTCCAGCGAGATATGCAACTTCTGTTTTGCTTAAACTCTTAGCTTTCTTATATTCAACCATGTAATCAATTATAACTGGAGGTGCGGCTGATGGAGGAACCCGCAAGAAATTCAGTGGATAAAGCACATGATTACCAAAAGAAAAACGTTGAGTGGTTTTGGGGTTAGCGGAGCACTTCTGGTCCACGACCATCAGTACTCTCACAAAATATAGTCGTGATCTTTCCCTCGCGATAACTCGCTCGGGATCACTGAAAATCTAAGACGAGCTTCGCTCCACCTTCCTCCACGAGAAAACAAGTGTTTTCCCGACCCCTTTCCATTTCAATTCCCCGCACCTCCACAGACATGGAACAATATGGAAGAATAGAAAAAGCCTCTCTTAGAGAAGCTTTTTCAGTAGAGTATATTTGTAGGAAAATACTCTTTCTCGTATCAAAGTTGTAAACAGATAACCAGACAAAATGTTGTAAACAAACTTGTTTGGTACAAGTTTCATCAAAAATCTCGCAATAGATCCAAGCTTCAGAAAACGACCTGCTTGCTTCTCGAACCTCTGCATTGTGGGAAGTACTAAATCTGACAGATCGCCTATATTCTCAACAGTAAATCCTACCTGTTTCGCAGAGTCCAAGAATTCACTATGGAGTTCAAAATGCTCGACAGCCACACCAACTTCAAGCAATCTTGCCGCCAGAAGCTCTTCCTTTGACATCTGCTCGTCTTGCTTTTCTCTATAACCATCGTAAATAGAAAATAGACCTCCCTTTTTTAAAATCCTTAAGACTTCTTTCAACACTTTCTTCGTATCTGAACTGTGGCAGAGTGCTTCGATTATGAACACGACATCGAAACTCTCCAGCTCAAAAGAGCTAAGATCGTGAAAATCACCAGCTAGAACGGTGTAATTATTCAAACGAAAAGCTTTTTTCCTAGCGAATGTAAGTTGAGACTCGGATATGTCAAGCCCAATGAAATCCACATGGGGGTTCGCACTTGCCAACCAAGTTGCATTCCCCCCACGACCGGTAGCGATCTCCAAGACCTTCTGTGCGCCAGCGCTCTTTACGGCTTTATCTATCATTTTTACTTGATAGAACAAGTCCTCTTCTTTGTATATTCCATCTACACTAACACCCATGTGAACAAATCCTTTCTTATTGTGAAATAACGAGTAAGGAATTTTGTTTATCCAGTAATAAGCTTCTATATATGATTGATCGACTTTCTGAGTAGCAACTTTTTCCAGATTAAAAAACTGTCCTAATTTGTTAAGTTTGTAGATAAGTTCATTCCCCATAAGATCATTATATCTTTTATGTTACTTTTTATCAGTAAAAAATTTGAATATATAAAGGTTCTAACTT
>MHOB01000028.1 GCA_001821795.1 Candidatus Ryanbacteria bacterium RIFCSPLOWO2_12_FULL_47_9c | reverse complement strand
CCGGTCGGCTTGTGCAAAAGGCGCACAGCAGTTTCTACTTTGTTAACATTTTGACCTCCGGGTCCGCCGGCGCGCGAAAAAGTTACTTCTATGTCTTGCGGATGGATCACAACTTCTTTCGGCTCAACCATTTTGAGTATTGCGACAGACGCCGTTGATGTATGGATGCGCCCGGATTTTTCAGTTTTTGGTACACGCTGTACTCTATGCACGCCGCTTTCTTGTTTCAACGCTTCATATACGCCGTTGCCGTGTATTTCAAAAGTAATTTCTTTGAGTCCGCCGATGTTATTTGTTGATTCGTCGACAAAAAGTACCTTCCAGTTACGCTTTGCTGCAAATTTCGTGTACATTCCAGTAAGCTCGCGCGCAAAAAGTGCGGCTTCGTCACCTCCCGCCCCTGCACGAATTTCAAGAATTATTCCTGTCATAAGATTGAACGGGGCGAGGCTCGTCCAAAGGACGGCCCGCCCCTGCACGAATTTCGAGAATAACGCCCGCCATTGGTCATTTGCGGATTTTTTTGCTCTGTCTTTTCTGTGGTCGCGCTTGCGCGCTTCTTTTCTTAAATTTATCAACACGTCCGGCCGTGTCTATAAGTTTTTCTTTTCCGGTATAAAATGGATGGCATCGCGAGCAGATTTCGACTTCAATTTTTTCTTTTGTTGAAGCGACTTGCATTGTGTTGCCGCACGCGCACGTGATTGTGGCGCTTGGAAAGTAATTTGGATGGACACCTTTTTTCATATGAATAGGGTTCAGAATAGCAGAAATTTTGTTCCATTGCAAGTCATATCCTTGCCATTCTGGATTCTTCGGGTATACTAGAGTTCATTATGAACGATTCTCTTGCTTTTGAGCAGAATGTTGTTGACGAGCGCGTACAAGAGCTTTTTCGCGTTGGAATGCATTTTGGCTATGCTAAGACGCGGCGTCATCCTCGGATGCGGCAGTATATTGCGGGTGTGAAGAGCAATATTGAGATATTTAATGCAGAGAAAATCTGGGAGTGTTTTAACGTGGCACTTGAGTTTCTTGAGTCGGTTGGGAAAGAGGGCGGCATGGTATTATGGGTTGGCACAAAACCCGCCTCATCGGGAGTGATTCGATTAGTGGCCGAGGAACTAGGCCATCCGTATGTGAATAGTCGATGGATTGGTGGAACACTAACAAATTATAAGATTATTCGAGAAAGAATTAATTACTGGCAAGATTTGATCGCGAAGAAAAAATCAGGGGAACTTTTGAAATACACAAAACAGGAACAGCTTCGTATAAATCACGAGATCGAGAAATTGACTCGCGACTTACAAGGAATTTTTCCGCTCTCGTCGTTACCGAAAGCATTGTTTGTTATCGACGCGGGGGAAGAGGAGATCGCGATTCGTGAAGCGCACATGAAAAATATATCTGTCGTTGCGCTTCTTAATAGCGATTGTGATCCGAAGAAGGTTTCGTATCCAATACCGGGAAACGACAATGCGTCAAAAAGTATTTCTTTTGTCACCTCAAAAGCAAAGGAGGCATATCTCAAAGGAAAAGCAATGCATGTTTCCAATTAATGCGGCATCGATAAAGGATCTGCGGGAGAAAACAGGCGTGTCACTTATGATGGTGAAGCGCGCACTCGAAGAGGCGGGCGGCGATTCCGATAAAGCTCTCGCTGTCCTCAAAAAACTTGGGTATGATGCGGCGGCCAAGAAAGAAACTCGCGAAACGCGCGCCGGGCGCATTGAGGCATATGTACATTCTGGCGCTCGCGTTGGTGTGCTTGTTGAGCTCCGTTCGGAAACAGATTTTGTCTCGCGTAATGAGGAGTTTGTGTCTCTCGCGCATTCCATCGCGATGCACATTGCAGCAATGAATCCGAGAGATATCAAGGAGCTGCTTGAGCAACCCTTCATAAAGGATGAAAAACAAACAATTCAGGACCTTGTCAAGCAGGCATCATCTTCATTTGGTGAGCATATTGAAATAAGGCAGTTTGTCCGGTATGAGCTTTAGGGTATAATAAAGGCGGTATGATATTTGTGTTTTTCGGCGCGCTTATATTCTCTTTGGCGGGTATGGCAGTGATACCTTTGAGGCATCTTTCTTACATTCGCGGGCGCGAGCAGGAAGATCAACAAAGCGAGAGTGTTGTCCGTGCGTATGTTGTTGGGTTGATCTCTAGATTTGAAGAATGGTATCGTTCAAGCGCCAGAGAATGGTTTTTGAAGTTTCTCGATAGGGTATTGAAAATTTTTGAACGCGCTGCCGGCCGTATTGCAGGGCAGACAAAGGCCCTCCGTTTTATGATCCAAGAACACTTCAGGGTAATCCCTCGTGAGTCTCTCTATTGGAAGCAAATACGCACATGGAAACAGTCAAACGGGAATGGGAGCGTGGATGTATACACTGCAACAATTTCAAGAGGGGAAGATACCGACATCTCGAACCACGCGCTCTAACTTGTTTGGAGAACGCAACCTTGCTAAAATTTTGCCACCTTAGCTCAGCGGTAGAGCAACGGTTTTGTAAACCGTAGGTCCTCGGTTCGAATCCGAGAGGTGGCTTAACGTAAAAAGATTTTATGGATACGCAGATCTTGCGAGTTGGAATAAATTCGATCGCGGTTTCTTAATTTCCAAGAAATGTGCTATTACCAAATAATGGATCATTTTGGAGTGCCCGTTGTAACACTTGAAGAATTCGCCCGGCTCCGGCCGACACTTGGCACGATCGTTGCAGCATCTGGCGGCTTTGATCCGATTCATCCAGGACATATTAGCTTGTTTCAAGAAGCAAAAAAACTAGGCGATACGCTGGTTGTTGTCGTCAATGGCGACGCTTTTTTGCGGGTAAAAAAGGGGCGCCCTTTTTTGAATCTTGAGACGCGATGTCAGATAGTAAGCGCTATTCGCGGCGTTGATTTTGTGGTTCCATTCGAAATTGAAAATGATCCGTCGATTTGTGGGGCGCTTGAAAAACTACGTCCCCACATTTATGCAAAAAGCGGGCAGTGGACACACATAAACCCTCCACCGGAATTAAAAGTATGTGAAAGAGAGGGAATCAATATAGTTTACGATGTTGGTGCTCCAAAAAGATGGTCCTCGAGTGAGTTTTTGAAAAACTGGGAAGACTATAAAAAGGACATAATTTAACTTACCGCTCTATGAGCGGTTTGAGCGCGGCTCCGAGCTTTGCGAGATCGTGGCGAATAAAGTTTCCGGACGCCAAAAGATCGGTAAGGATAATCGCGGGTTTACGCGAATTCTTTTTGAGATTTGATATTATAACGAATTTCGCTCCTTCTTTGCGATATCGCGCGAGAATTTTTTGTGCGGGCTTTTTGTTGTTGAATAGCACATAATTAAAAATGCCCGTGCCAAGATACTTTTCCATTGTTTTTAAAAAGTCGGGTGCTTTATAACTATCTGTTTCTCCGCGCTTTGTCATGAGGTTTCCAACGTATATTTTTACCGCTTTTGATTTTTTTATGCTTTCCGAAACGCCGTCGACCAAAAGATTTGGAACAATGCTTGTATAGAGATCGCCGGGACCGATGATGATTGTGTGTGCTTTTTGTATCGCGCGCCGCGCGTCGGGATTTATGCGCGCGCGCGGGTCAAGCCACACCGAAGCGATTGGTTTGCGCGCACCGCTTCGGGGTATGTCTATGTTGGTTTCGCCGACGACGAACGATTTATCAGTCAAGCGGGCGATCAGCCGGACGCTGTCAAGCGTGACGGGTATAACGTCGCCTGATATATCAAGAATTCGCGCCGTTTCTTTTACGGCACGGGCGAAATTGCCTTCTATTTTTTCCATAACGCTCAAAAATATATTACCAAAAGCGTGTCCGCCAAAATCCCCGTTTTTGAAACGATAGGTGAAAAGTTTGCGGAGTGTTGCGCTCCGGGGAGAAAGCGCTACAAGCGCTCTTCGGATATCCCCGGGCGGAAGAACCCCGTATTGGTCACGCAGGATTCCCGTTGACCCGCCGTCGTCCGCCATTGAGACAATGGCGGTCAGATGCACCGGAAGTTTTTTCAACGCTCCGAGCACCGTAAAAGTACCTGTCCCGCCTCCAATGATAACGATGCGTTTCTGTATCATCTGTCATATGGTAGCAAGAGTGCGCATACCAGACAATATGCTTCCCGTGATATAGTATTTATACTATGGCGCGAAAACCTTTGGTTGTGATTGTGGGAGGAGGGTACGGAGGTGTGCGCATAGCGCTCGATCTTGCAAAAAGAAATACGGCGCGCGTTATACTTGTTGAAAAAAATCGGCACCATATGTTCCACGCTTATTTTTATGAGCTTGCAACTTTTTTTTGCGCCGAGCGGCAGGGTGAACCACAGGAAGAAAACAAGAAGTTTTACAATCAGCTCTTGCGCATAGTTACTGTTCCTTATGATGAGATTTTTGCGAAATTTTCCAATGTGAAAGTTGAATATGGCACGGTACAAAAGGTGATATCGTCTGAATCAAAAGTTGTGATGTCCGACGGGCGCGCGCTTTATTACGAATGGCTTGTCATCGCGACTGGCAGTAAAACAGATTATTTTGGAATTCCGCATCTTGAAGATAATGCGATCGGGCTTAAAAGCGTTGAGGACGCATTGAATATTCGCAACCGTGTTGATGAGTTGTCTGCTCTTGCTTCAAAAAATAAGATGATTACGGTTGTGATCGGCGGCGGCGGGGCGACGGGCGTTGAGCTCGCCGCGGAACTGGTGGGATATATGAAAAAACTCTAGCTGATTCACGGCCATCCGGTCGCGCATTGGCGCTGTATTATCGTTGAGTCGCGGGAATCTGTGCTTGCGAAATTTTCCCTCCGCGCGCAACATATAGCATCACGACGATTACGCGCGCTCGGAGTCACCGTGATGCCGGACAGCCACATTGTGGATGTATGGCCGAATCTTCTCTATATCGGAAAAGAAAAACGAACACTTCCGTTTGATCTCCTCGTCTGGACCGCGGGGGTTGAAGGCGCTTGCGACGGCGAGATTATGTATGATGTGCATCTTGCAAAAAATAGTTGTCTTGCGGTTGATGAGCGGCTTCGGGTAGTCCCGCATAAAAATATTTTTACAGTGGGGGATGTTGCTGCTTCCTGTGATCCGAAGACCGGCGTATGCCTTCCCATGACTGTCGAGAAGGCGCTCTCGGAGGGTTCCTATGTTTCCCGCGCGATTCATCTTTTGGCTCGGGATCCGAACGCGCGCATTGCACCTTACCGGCCGAAAGCATCGCGGTACATTCTGCCGCTCGGCGGCAAGTATGCTCTCCTTGAGGGAAAACATGTTGTTTTCGCTGGCGTCACGATATGGTTTTTAAAGTATTTTATTCTTTTCCGATATCTTGTTTCAATTACATCGTTGCGAAAGGCATTCGGGCGCACGGCTCGCCAATTTATGATCTATATCCAAAATGATTGACAACGCGCCGTCTTTTTACGTATAGTGGGAACATGGTCAAAGTAAGCGAAACGGCTCCTGATTTTAAACTCGAAGGGTACTTGCACGGCAAATTCAAGGAGTACGGTTTAAAACAATACAAAAATAAATGGCTCGTGCTGTTTTTCTATCCGCTTGATTTTACGTTTATCTGTCCGACGGAGATCAAACAGTTTTCAAAGAAATATGACGAATTCAAAAAACTCCGTGCAGATGTTCTTGGGGTATCGGTTGATTCTGTTCACTCGCACAAAGCGTGGGTAGAGGGGCCGCTTGGAAAAATTAATTTTCCTTTACTTTCTGATTTCCATAAAAAAATGAGTCGCGACTATGAAGTGCTCGACGAAGAAGCGGGCACGGCGCAACGTGGCACGTTTATTGTTGATCCTGTTGGGAAAGTACGTTATATCGTGATTTCGGATGATGATGTTGGGCGTTCGGTGGATGAGACGTTGCGTGTTGTGCAGGCGCTGCAAACTGGAAAACTTTGCCCGGTTGAGTGGACGCCGGGGAAAAAGACATTGAATTAAACGAAACGCTTGTAAAAAACTGAACATAGTGTTCTAATACGCATGAAGCCGCATGGGGCGGTTTTTTGTTCTTCGAGAAGGGAGAAAGACAGTGAAGAGAATTGCGATAGCGGTTGTGTTGCTTGCCGCGATTTTCGTGGCGAGCACGGCGAAGGCGCAGGTCGTGGATGGACCGCTCGATCACTTTGCCTGCTATACGGTGCGTCCCCTCAAGGGTACGCCCCGGTTCGAGCCGATCCCGGGGGTCACGCTTCGCGACCAGTTCGAGCGTGTGACTTTCGAGGTTAGGAGGCCGCTCGACATCTGCAATCCGGCACGCAAGAATGACGAGCCGGTGAGCGACGCCGAGACGCATCTGAAGGCCTATCAGGTCAAGCCGGTGCGCAACAGCGAGAAGCCGATCGAGCGCGAGTCGCTCGTCAAGGATCAGTTCCATCGAAGCGGCCTACGGGTGATCACGAAGCGCGCACAGATTCTGCTCGTTCCCACGAGCAAGAATCTTGGCGACGTTGTGCCGCCACCGCTCGATCCCGCGACGCATGCGGTGGACCACTTCGCCTGCTACAGGGCGAAGCCGCCAAAGGGCGAGAAGTTCGAAAAGATCACAGGCGTGAAGGTGGAGGACCAGTTTCTCCAGTCGAAGCGCTACGATCTTTTGCCTCGTTGGCTCTGCAACCCCGCCGACAAGCTCTGGCTGGGCAAGGTTGAGCTGAAGAAGATGCCGCAAAAGCATCTTCTCTGCTACGTGGCGCGCCGCGTGAAGGGCGAGCCAAAGCACATCTCGCGCCGCGTGGCCGTCAACAACCAGTTCGGTCCGGAACTGCTCAACACGATCAGGGAGGACATGCTCTGTATTCCAGCGACTAAGGAGCTCATCGACCCGACGCCGTACTGCGGTGACGGCGCGGTCAACCAGCTGTGGGAGCAGTGCGATCCGCCAGACGATGCGTGGTGTCCTGGCCTGTGTTTACTAGACTGA
>MHOB01000027.1 GCA_001821795.1 Candidatus Ryanbacteria bacterium RIFCSPLOWO2_12_FULL_47_9c | reverse complement strand
CGCTTGCGTGAGGATTTGAACGCGTTGGATCCCACCAAGATCCGACGTGAATATAGGTGTAACCCTTGGCAAGCAAAAACTTGAGCGCGGCATTGTTATAAATAAGATCTCGGTAATTATACGACTCTTTTGTAATAAGCCCGTCTGATGTCAAATTCTCGACATAGTCCATATTGAGCATGCTCGGAAGAGAAAAAGTTGTATTGGGATAATTACTGCGACTCTTGGAAACTACAAAAAAACCGCGATCGCGAAGCGCATTGAGAAAAGGAGTATTGTCGTATTTATATACTTCACGGAGCGACCAACTGCTTGCATACCCGTCAAGCATAATATAGTAGATGTCGGGACCGCCGCCGTTGCCTACTACTTTTATGTTATCCGAACTTCCGTATCGAGAAGAAAAATATGCGCTTTTTATTTTAAACACGGTGATTTGTAAAACAGAAAAAAGAATCAAAAAAACAGCGAAGACCGTGGCGCTTCGCGCCAGCACTCGCAAGTCACGACGCGTTGTAGCAATAAAAAAGAGACCAAGTGAAAACAACAAGACCGCGCCACCAATCAAGTACCTAAGGCGAATGCTATAGAGCTCTTTGAGCGCAAATAAGTGTCCGTACGAAAAGAAAAGAATGAGAAAAAACGAAGCCGCAAGCGCTCCCTTGCGCAAGTCACGAAAAATAGCAGAGAATAATCCAAGCACTATAATCGCAAGCACCAGTACGATCAAAGCGGAGATTAGTGTATCGCCCACGAGCACCTGTTCTACATTATATGCATAGAGAAAAAGCACCGGAGATAGTGCAATAAAAAAAGGGTGCAAGACGTCCAATAAGCGTTTCATTGCTTATCTTTTCTCCATATAGTATAAAACGCGCTCCGACCCCGAAATGGGCACAGATTCCTTTATAACAAAGAGCATGGAAAACGCTTCTTCAAAATGTCTTTTTGTATATTCCGGAAATATATCTTTCCTGCTTTTGAGAAGGCGCCGCGTGTTAGAGTCACTTTTCGGCACAAACTCGATCACGAGCGTTTTGCATATATCGGCAAGAAATCGGGCAACCGCAGAAAAAGGGAGGTTGTTCGAAATAACGAGGTGATGAATAAGCGCAAGCGCAAGAACCATGTCCGCGGGTCCCCGATCCTTCAATGAAAGACGCTCTCGGTGATCCCACCCCAATGCGGGCGACGGATTCGTAAGATCCATTACAAGCGGCAAGGTATTGTTATCGCGCGTCTGATAATTTTTCTCGACAGCCGCCGGATCACTGTCGATTGATATGGTGTAGACGCCTCTTTTGCTCGCAATCCTACTAAACACGCCCGTATTGGCACCAATATCCCAAAGTGTTTTAGGATCTGCTCGTTCGGTCATTTTTTCCACGAGCTCCGCTTTCTCTGAGAAAGATCCAGACGAGTAATTCGTTTCGCGATAATACTCTCCCCACTCGGTCCGAGAAAATTTCCATTGAAGCGCGGCGACCGAAGAACGCAAATTATCCGCAAGTTCAAGCATTGTTTTTCTGTTCATAAATCGAGAAGAATGATCCTTCGTCTCCCTTCCAGCGAAGCGCGCTTGAGTCTTTGCATGAAAAATAATATGAATTAAAAGCGACGGACGGAAAATACTTGAAAACGGCAAAAGCGCGCGCGCGAGATCAAGAGGTATTCCGTCAATATAAATCCGTAGGAACTCCCGAAGCCGGACGTCCGTATAAACCATGAGTGCAAGAGGCGCCAAAAAATGCTGGCAAAATTGGCGATACCCCTCCCACGGTTTTCCCTCTTTATAAAAATCAAAGGAAAGCGTATCAATGAAAATCGGTTTTCCGTGCCTAAACTGAATATTGTATGCGCTGGCGTCTTTCAGAACCATCCCATGTTCGAGAGCGCGCTTCTGAACATCCAGCGTCAAGAGTGCGGCGTCTTTTAACTCACCAAAACACCACTCATACGGATACGAGACAAACGGGATGCGCTCCGGATGGATAACGATATGCGCGCTGTCCTCACGCGCGGGCGGTTCACTCACTTCTTCATGCGGGATGAGAAACCCGTCGCGCGTGAGAGATTCATACAACCCGGACCGCATAAGGTGGCCGTACTCCTTTTCATAAAGCTTGTTGATCTGGCGATAAAGCGTTCCTGAACGAGTGAACAAAAAACCGCTCGGATCGCGAAACGAGCTCGGCGCAATTTCAGTTATCTTCATGCGGTTTCTCCTCGCCGTCTTTTTTCTTTCCATCTTTTTTCCGGATCTTCCGAAAAAGAGAGACAATCTTATACCAAAACGCGCGAATACTTACGAGCACAGTAAATAAAAGCGCAAGAAACATTTGTAAGAAATAACTTCCCGATCCGAGATCCAAATATGCATTCGCATAGATCGGCACTAAAAGAAAAAAAAGGAAAAACATAGGCGTATTCTATCCTAAAGAAGTTTTACAATCTAGTCTTTTGATAGATATTGACAATACTATATTAATATGGCCGCGCCGTCTACCGCGTATGTAACGAGCGTATCCACAAAGAAACTTGGGAGACGATCGAACGCATACGCGAGATGGCGTGACTCGATTCCTGGTACTTTTTCTATCACTTTGGCTACCCGCAATATAATGCCATGGCATTATATTGCGGATTTTTTTCTTATCAGATATATTTAATACATGACAAAGTACAAATACTATTTCAAAAAACCAAAGGGTGAGATAACAAAAGATGTTCTTCTGTGGCTTGCGATAAGCGGAGCTATTATTGCCGCTGTTGCAGCGCCCAAAGCGGTAAGTATACTCCTCAGAGAGTTTTCAAAAAAATATCCGCATAAGAAAAAGAGCTCGGACTCTGCGTTTCGCCGTCTTTTGAAAGATGGCTCAATTAACATTGAACAACGCGGCCCACAAATTTACATTTCACTTACTGAACAGGGCAGAAGAAGAGCCGGCTGGCTCCAAATCAATAACCTCAAAATCAAAAAACAGAAGAAATGGGATCGTAACTGGCGTATTGTAATGTTTGATATCCCTCACTCTCATCGAATTGTCCGCGAGGCATTGCGAGGATTTTTGAAAAACTTTGGATTCCTCCCTTTTCAAAAAAGCGTGTGGATTCACCCCTTTGACTGCAAAGACGAGGTCGAACTCTTGAAAGATTTTTTTAAGCTTTCTGCTTCAGAAATCTCTTTAGTTGTTGCGCGTGATATTGGCGATGATCGCACATTGAGAAAGCACTTCAGACTATAACTATTTCGATAAAAATACCTGCGTTAAACTGCCATGGCTTTTTAACGCGGGTAATATAATTTCAAAATCGTGTATCTTTTCCTTTCAGTCCATCGTTGAAATAAAGATAGAAATCATATACTCTATCCCAATTAGGCCAATATGTGCGGGATTACGGGAAGTATCAACTTCAAGGGGCTGCCAGCCGACGACACGCTTTTAAAAAAAATGGCGGCCACAATGGCACACCGCGGTCCTGACGATTCCGGTTTCTTTCGCGACGGCGCTGTTGCTTTCGGCTTTAACCGTCTCTCGATCATTGATCTTACGGGCGGGCGCCAGCCGATGAGCAATGAAAACCGGACAATACATATCATCTTTAATGGAGAAATCTATAATTTCCGGGAACTTCGCAAGAAGTTGGAACAACGGCACACCTTTGCCACTAACTCCGACACGGAAATTATCATCCACGGCTATGAAGAATGGGGCGAGCGATGCGTGGAACATTTTATCGGAATGTTCGCGTTCGCGCTTTATGATGAAAAAAACAAGAAAGTTATCCTCGCGCGCGACCGACTCGGCATAAAACCACTCTACTACTCAACCATAGGCGACGAACTCGTCTTCGCGTCCGAGATGAAAGCAATATTGGCGCATCCAAAATTTGACCGGACGCCTTCACTCTCCGCAATTTCGTCATACCTTACTTTTCGTTATCCCCAGTGGGATCAACCGGTTTTTGCGAATATAAAACGCCTCCCCCCGGGGCATCTTTTGACTGCAACACCAAAAGGCATGGTCCTCAAAAAGTATTGGGAGATCCCCTTTCATGCCAAAAAAGAAGACCGCGGGGAAACTTTTTATCTCAAACGGATCGGCGAGCTTCTCTCAAAAGCGGTTGAGCGACGCATGCAGAGCGACGTGCCGGTCGGCGCATATCTTTCGGGAGGGCTTGACTCCTCCATCGTAGTCGCTTTGATGGCAAAACTCTCGGCGCATCCGCCACGCACGTTCTCGATTGGCTTTCCGGAAGATGGATATAGCGAAAACCATTTCGCGGAACTTGTTGCGCAGCACACGGGAGCTCATCACACTTCGATTACGCTTGCCCCGCAAAATTATATCGATCTGCTCCCCGAAATGATCCGCATCAAGGATGCCCCACTCTCGATCCCACACGAAACCGCACTCCTTGAGATGTCACGCGAACTCAAGAAACATGTTACCGTAGTTCTTTCTGGAGAGGGAGCCGATGAGCTTTTCGGCGGCTACGGCCGGGTACAGCGCTCACCGATGGACTTCAAAAAAATCATGTTCGCGAAAAAATTCCTACCCCCGAGCATGCGGAGAATTTTCCTTACGTTGGGTGGGGCGGGTAAAAATATAGACGAGTGGTTGCAGACAACAAATCTTATGGAACATTTCTTTTCTGTTTACCACTGGATCCCTTTTGAAGAAAAATGGTCGCTCTTTACAAGCGACGTAAATCAAGAACTTCGCAACGATGCCGAGAGCATTCACAAGTGGGAATCCCTTTTTGAGAGCATCAAAGACGGCGACCCATACGATCAGCTACTCTATGTCTTTGAAAAAAATCATCTCGCCTGCCTTCTGGACCGTCTTGATATAATGAGTATGGCAGCAAGCGTCGAGGCGCGTGTCCCATTCGTGGACCACGAACTCGTCGAATTTGTTTCAGAAATTCCTCATTATTACAAACTAAAGTGGCGTTCGCCATTTCATCAGATTTACGCCTTTTTCAAAGACAGTTTTCAAGCAAGCGAGCGCCTCGACACATCGAAAGATATTCTCCGCCGGTACGCACAAAAACTCCTTCCCCCCGAAATTGTAAACCGCAAGAAACTTGGTTTTCCAGTCCCCCTTGATCGATGGTTTAAGGGACGGACAGGCATGCACGCGCATGCGCGTGATATCCTGCTTGATGAACGCACACAAAAGCGCGGGCTCTTCAAAAAAGAGCGTCTTGAAAAACTTCTCTTAAACCCGCAAAACCTTGACTATGATTTTTGGGGCAAAAAAGTCTGGATGTTAATGAACGTCGAGTTGTGGTATAGAGAGTTCATAGATAAAAAACAATGATAGAGGTACAAAATCCCTATACTAAAAAGATTGTTGGCGCAGCTGAAGAAACAAACCTAAACGAAATCGAGCAAATTCTTACTGCCGCGCACAACACAAAATACACACTTTCTGTAAAAGAGCGTGCTGGCATTCTCGCGCGCGCGGCGGATTTGCTACAAACCAACAAGAAAAAATATGCGCACACAATAACTGACGAATCGGGGCTTTGCCTAAAAGACACTTTGTATGAAATTGACCGCGTAACTTCTGCAGCGCGCTACGCCGCGATAGCAGCCGAGCGAATCGAGCGCGACACGACACCCGAATATATTCTCGACGACAAACAGGGGCCAAAACTTACGGTCATCACCGAACCGCTTGATCTTGCCGTGGGCATCACGCCGTTTAATCACCCGATGAATCAGGTGGCACACAAGGTTTTCCCGGCAGTGGCGGCAGGTACGCCAATCATAATAAAGCCCTCGGAGAAAACGCCGCTTTCGGCGATTCTGCTCAAAAATATTTTAGAAGAAGCCGGCTTGCCAAAAAATCTTTTTATAATCGTGATCAATAAAGAAATAGAAAAACTCGTCGGCATGCTCGTAACTTCCACACTCGTTGATGTCGTTTCTTTCACCGGAAGCTACGACGTGGGCAATAAAATCGCCGCGATGACAGGCCTTAAAAAATTTATACCGGAGCTCGGCGGCTCGTCGGCATTTATAGTAAACGATGATGCAGATTGGAGCTTGCGGCCAAACTTGCCGTTAAAGGATGTTTTGGCAACTCCGGCCAGCGCTGTACGGCGATTCGGCGCATTATCGTGCTCAAAAACATCGCCGATGAATTTATTAAAAAATTTGTAGCAAATACAGAAAAAATAAAATACGGCGACCCATATGACCTGGGGACAGATATGGGCACGGTTATAAACGAAGAAGCCGCCACGCGCATTCAAGATCGTGTAAAAAAAGCTATTCAAGATGGCGCGAAACTTCTTTACGGAAACAAGCGCGAGGGAGCTCTTTACTCACCAACAATACTAGATAACGTATCAGTCTCATCGGAGCTAGTAGATTGCGAGACGTTCGGGCCAGTCGCCCCGATAATCCGCGCGCGAGACCTTGACGAAGCCCTACAAATAGCCAAGAATACCAAGTACGCGCTCGCAGGAGCAATCGCCACAAAAAGCCGTGATACAGCAAAGCGCGTTGCAGATGCGCTCATTGTAGGCCAATTTAGTTGGAACGGCATTCCTGGATATCGCACGGAAGCCGCTCCATTTGGTGGCTTCAAACACTCTGGAAACGGAGAAAAAGAAGGAATCGTACTTGCAACCCGCGCCATGCGTAAAATCCGAACATTTTATGAACACTAAAGCCATCATACTTGCGGCAGGCACCGGCTCGCGACTTGGATCACTTACCAAAGACACACCCAAAGGCCTGCTCGACATAGAAGGCACGCGTCCGCTCGTGCGGCTAGTTGATATGCTTGAGACACACGGCGTAAATGACATTGTAATTGCGGTTGGTCACCAAAAAGAAAAAATAAAAGAAGCGCTCGGCTCGCGAGTACGCTATCACGAATTTTCCGATTTTAATACGAAAAATAATCTTCACACGCTCTGGAGCATGCGCGATGAACTTTCCGGCAACACGCTGGTGCTCTACGCTGACATGATTTTTGAAAGCGATGTTTTGAAGCGCGCGCTAAATCATACTGGCGACATTTGTCTTACTGTTGACACTGGCGAATTACGATCCGGCTCGCCACAGGTAAAAATGGAAAACGGCAAAGTCACAAAAATTGATAAGAGCGACTCGACATGCAATTTTCTTGGCATTACAAAACTTTCTCGAGCCGGCACACAAAAACTCGTAGCCGAAATGGCACTGATGCAAGAACACGAGCCAAATGCATATTATTCGGACGCAATAAACTCGCTCATACAAAAAGGCCACACCGTCTCTCACGTCGACGTTGCCGGCACAAAATGGGTTGAGATAGATGACCCGGAAGACATTGAGCCTGCGCGCGCGCTTACGAGAGAAATTTCCTGAACTCTACTTTCATTTTTTGCGGTGAGATTGTCGGACGGCCGAGGTCGGCGCGTGAGCCAACGCATATTTTTACTTCGAGAAAAATCGGGCCGTGTTTTCGCAAAAGATTTGAAAGTATTTTTTTGAGAGCCAGCGCGGTTTGTACCGAAGCCACATTTGCGTATCCGCATGCGCGAGCGATAGCTGGCATGTTTATTTCAAGCCCCACTGTCGCCTGCCCGCCTACGGATTCGTGCGCACCGTTGTTGAGCACAATATGTAAAAAGTTGCGTGCGCCAGATACCCCAATAGTGGCCAGCGCCCCCATATGCATGAGGAGTGCGCCATCGCCGTCAAGGCAGACTACTCGTCTGCCCTTTTTCGCGCGCGCGATGCCCAGCGCGATTGATGAAGTATGCCCCATAGAACCCACAGTGAGAAAGTCCCGCGCATGACTCTCGCCGCGATATTCGCCGCGATATTTGCGGATTTCGAAAACTTCACGCGAAGTCTTACCGGTTGTAGAAACCACCACATCGCGCTGGCCGAGCACCGAAAGAATCAAGCCCAATGCTTCTTCGCGCAGCATTCCTGTCGCATGGCTTGTGTTTAATTTTTTTGAATAAGCAAAAAAAGAGCCTTTGCGTACCACAAGCGCGTACGGTCGCTCGTTTTTCTTTGCGCCAAGCGCGGCCCAGCGCGCAGCGCTTTTCGCAGCTTTATCGCTTGCCGGAAGAACTTTGTACGGAATCCCAAGCGTTTTTAAAAGTGCCGGTGTAATCACCCCCTGACGCACATGCTGCGGCTCGTCTTTCACTCCCGGCTCCGCGCGCCAGCCAATAAGCAAGAGCATTGGAATTCCATATACCGCGGGATCAGCAAGTGAGACAAGCGGATTTACCGCATTTCCCATACCAGAGTTTTGCATATATACGCATGCGAGTTTTCCCGTTGCGAGGAAGTGCCCGGCTGCAAGCGCCACCGCATTGCCTTCGTTCGCCGCAATAACATGAGAGTTTTTTTCGCGTCGCGCAACGCATGAAACGAAATCTTTCAAAAGCGAATCTGGCACGCCAGTATAGAATGTAACACCATTTCGTTTTAGGGTGCGCACAAATTCCTTTGGCAAAATCATTTTAGAATACTCCGGCTTCTGTAAAATCTTTTATGTCGTCAACATCTAGCCAATGACCATTTACATACACAACCCGTATAGTATTGCCATCGGTGAGCAGTTTTTTAAAAACATCTGCCATGCGCATTTGTGAAAAATCTTTCTCTTTAGCGAGACTGGCGAGAACACTTTTAAGTACGGCAAGACCTTTTGACGAAAATGCGGCAAGCCCAAACCATTCGCCGGTTACAATTTTCTCATCAAGCTGCGGACCGAAATCCTTCATGCGCACCGGCTTATCAAAAAGCCCTTTGCGATACGGCTCGCTTGCGGAAATATATTCCATGTACCGGCCCTTCTGGCTGCTCCTCTCCCAATTTGGGTCAACAGCGACAACAATATCTCCATCGGTCTCCAAAAGCATCGACGGAATAAATTTCTTGTACAAAAGATCGCCGTAAGCCACGAGTGTTTTTGAGTCGTTG
>MHOB01000026.1:18457-22006 GCA_001821795.1 Candidatus Ryanbacteria bacterium RIFCSPLOWO2_12_FULL_47_9c | reverse complement strand
ATGCTTTGGTGACCGCTTCCCGTGTTGGCGCGTAGAACCACGGGATTTCTCCCATGCCGGGTAGAATGTGGATTGAGATCTTGCTTGTTGGTTTGCATTCTCTATGGAGTAGGTCCCGAGCGTTTGCCAGTAGTATGCGTACAATTCCGGTTGGGGCGGATCGTACTTCTCGAAAAGTGTCTTGGATGACCCCTATCACTTTGATCCCTCCTTCCCGGGGCTTTTCAAGCCCATCTAGTTTTGAGCATACGCTTCTCTTTTTTTGGTTACCACACAGGGCTGTGGATAACCTTGACATTTACTATTTTATTGTGTATAATTAAAAGCGAATTTCAGAGGGAGGTGTGTCATGAGGAATATGAGTGGATTGCGTACGTTCTACGTATCTGGTCAACCGGTCGAGTTGTGGGAGAACCCTGTTGTGCCGTTCGGGTGGACCCAGGACGACATCGAGGCATACGCCGCCATCAACGACTGGGAGCTCCTCTTCAACGCACTCGCGATCGGGTACTTCATCGAGGCGAGCGGGATCCCGGCCCAGTGAGACCGGGATATGCCCTGAAAGGGGCAAAAACAGAGGGGGGCTTGTTGGTGAACCAACGGCCCCCTTGTACGTTAGGCGTGGGTCTTGACTTTTTTTATTTCGCGAATAAAATAGTGGCATTAGCAATCAACTGTCGAGAGTGCTAATTAATGATTATATTTTAGAAAATTATATATATGAATTTAAAACCGCTTGGTGACCGGATTGTGATAGAGCCCCTCTCAAAAGAAGAGCGCGAGGGCAAAACTACTTCGGGCATTGTGATTCCGGATACTGCAGAGAAAGAACGTCCGGAGGAAGGAAAAGTTGTTGCGGTCGGGCCCGGAAAGATGAGCGAGGATGGAAGAATTATCCCGATGTCTCTCAAGATCGGCGCGCGGGTTCTTTTCACGAAATATGGCCCGCACGAAGTGAAGGTCGAAGGTAAGGAATATCTTATTGCGCGGGAAGAAGATGTTCTCGCGGTGATCGAGTAAAAGATAAATATAAATATATGGCAAAAGAAATCATTTTTAACGAACGCGCGCGCGAGGCGCTTAAAAAAGGTGTTGATACGCTCGCGAACGCGGTAAAAATCACTCTCGGCCCCAAAGGCCGCAATGTTGTAATTGAGAAAAGTTTCGGCTCGCCGATAATCACCAATGATGGTGTGACTATTGCGAAAGAAATCGAAGTTGCGGATAAAATGGAAAACATGGGCGTTGAGGTTGTGAAGGAGGTTGCTTCAAAGACCAACGATGTCGCGGGCGACGGGACAACAACCGCAACCCTGCTCGCGCAGTCGATTTTTAATGCGGGGCTTCTTGAACTTTCCGGATCAGCAACCATGCCGCTCATTGTCTTGAAAAACGCAATTTTGAGCGGTGTATCCCACATTGTTGAGATTCTCAAGAAATACGCGGTTAAGATTGACTCGAAAGAAAAGTGGGAGCAGGTCGCGACTATTTCCGCAAAAGATCCCGAAATTGGGAAATTGATCGCCAGTATTATAGAAAAAGTAGGCAAAGATGGCGTGGTGACGGTTGAGGAATCGCAGACTTTCGGTATCTCCCACGAAATTGTGGAAGGTATGCAGTTTGACCGCGGCTACATTTCACCATACATGATTACCAATTCCGAGCGCATGGAAGCGGTTTACGAAGATCCAAAGATTTTGATTACTGACAGAAAAATCTCTGCAATTTCAGATATTCTTCCGATTCTTGAAAAGCTTGCTCAATCGGGGAAGAAGGAACTTGTGATTGTCGCTGAAGATATTGAAGGAGAGGCGCTTGCGACGCTTGTGGTGAATAAAATTCGCGGCACCTTTAATACACTTGCGATTAAAGCGCCGGGGTATGGAGACCGGAGAAAAGAAATGCTCGAAGATCTTGCGGTTGTCACGGGCGGCCAGGTAATCTCCGAGGACATAGGATTAAAACTTGAGAAGGCCGAGTTGAGCCAGCTTGGTGAAGCGCGGAAAGTCATCGCTTCAAAAGATAATACGACGGTTGTGGATGGAAAGGGCAAGAGAGAACACATTGAACAACGTGCAAAACAGATAAAGAAACAAATAGAAGAATCATCTTCGGAGTTTGACAAAGAAAAGTTGCAGGAGCGCTATGCAAAACTCGCGGGCGGTGTAGCGGTAATTCGTGTTGGCGCCGCGACCGAGGTGGAACAAAAAGAAAAACAGCATCGGATAGAAGATGCGGTTTCCGCAACGAAGGCGGCGATAGAAGAGGGGATTGTCCCGGGCGGCGGCATTGCGCTTCTTCTGATGTCATATCTTCTCGCGAAAGATTCTTTGGGTGCGAATGGTGATGCAGTCGATGCTGCGTATCGTGTGCTTGTCCGGGCTCTCCGGGCTCCATTTGAACAGATTATGCTTAATGCCGGAAAAGCCCCCGCCGATATTAAAGCGACACTCGAGGAGAAATGGGGAATTGCCGAGAAGGCAAAAGAATTCCAAGCGTCAAAAGAAATAACGCGACTCCCTCAACTTGGTTATGATGTCGCGAAAGAGGAGTTTGTGAACATGATTGACGCGGGAATCATTGATCCTGTGAAAGTGACTCGTTCGGCACTCCAGAATGCCGCATCGGCCGCGGCCATGCTCTTGACCACGGAGGCCGCAATAGCCAATATCCCCGAGAAAAAGGATTCCATAGCCGGTGGTATGCCGGGCGGAATGGGTGGAATGGGAATGGATTACTAGGAAGTTTTGCCTTTTTTCGGGGCGGGTTTATAATAAGCCCATGATAGTCTCCTACGTTATTATCGTCCTTGTTGCCATTGTGCTTGCCTACGCAATCGGTATGTATAACGCTTTAGTGCGTCTGCGCCAGCGTGTACGCGAGGCATGGAGTGATATTGATGTTCAGTTGAAGCGCCGGTACGATCTTATCCCAAACCTTGTCGAAACGGTAAAGGGTTATGCAAAACACGAGTCGCAAGTGTTTGAAAATGTTACCAAGGCGCGCGCAGCGGCACTCTCGGGTGGCGGCACTGCTCACGAACGTGCAGAAAAAGAAAACATGCTCACGGGAGCCCTCAAAAGTATTTTTGCGGTTGCCGAAGCATATCCGGAGCTCAAAGCGAATACAAATTTTATCGAGCTCCAACGCGAACTGTCCGATACCGAAAATAAAATCCAAGCCGCGCGGCGCTTCTACAACGGCAATGTTATGGATATCAATACGCGCATTGAGCAATTTCCTTCGAATGTCATTGCAAATCTTTTTAGTTTCGCTAAAGAAGAATTCTTTGATCTCGATGAGGTTCCCGCCCAGCGCGAGCCGGTAAAAGTTTCATTTTAGCGTATGGCGACATTGTGGACACAGAGGGATTCCAATATCCGGAAGACTTGGCTGTTGGTGACGATTTTTCTAATCGTTGTTATATCTATCGGTTGGGTCTTTGCCCAAGTATTTGGTGATCCTGCAATTTTAGTGATCGCGGTTGTTTTGAGTATTCTTATGAGCGTTGGTTCGTACTGGTGGTCTGACAAAATTGTTATTGCATCA
>MHOB01000026.1:0-18433 GCA_001821795.1 Candidatus Ryanbacteria bacterium RIFCSPLOWO2_12_FULL_47_9c | reverse complement strand
CCCGGATCTATAGAGTTGATTCTTCCCAACCAAACGCATTCGCGACAGGACGCGATCCCGATCACGCGGTCGTCGCGGTTACGTCGGGATTGTTGACAATGATGAATCGCACGGAGCTTGAAGGCGTGCTTGCGCACGAGATGTCGCATATTGGCAATCGCGATATGCTTGTCTCGACAGTCGTTGTTGTTTTGGTGGGATTTCTCCAGCTTCTCTCGGATATTTTTATGCGTTCAGTGTTCTGGGGGCGAGGCGACCGAGATCGCAATACGCATCCTGCTCTTTTGATTATTGGCATGTTGCTTGCAATTCTTGCGCCCCTTGCGGGTATTCTCATCCAACTTGCGGTTTCGAGGAAGCGCGAATATTTGGCGGACGCTTCCGGCGCGCTTCTGACCCGTTATCCCGAAGGACTTGCTTCGGCGCTTGAGAAACTTGCGCGCGACAATACTCCTATGGCGCAGGCAAATCATGCGACAGCTCATCTTTGGCTTGATGATCCATACCAAGGAAAAAAGACCCCGGCTTTATGGTTTACTAAGTTGTTTATGACACATCCTCCGATTGAGGATCGAATTAAAATTTTGCGCGGCATGAGAATATAGATATGTCTTTTGCGGGGCGGAGGCGTCGCATAGTGGTCTAGTGCACACGCTTGGAAAGCGTGCAACCCGCAAGGGTTCGTGAGTTCGAATCTCACCGCCTCCGCCCCGCGCGGGACGAAACGATCAATCGAATACTCCAAGGTTCCACCTTGGAATTGATGTAATTTGGCTATGGCGAGAATCGCCAAAGTTCTTGGATTTCTTATTGAGGAATTGCTAAAATAAAAAGATGGCAGACGCCGATTCGCCAGTAAATCCTATAGATCCAAATAAGACGAGAGTCGATCCGGACTTTGGTAAACCTCGCGTGCCGCCGAAGTTACCGCAGAGGATTCCTCAAGGCGCCAGCCATGACTTTGCGCGTACCCAACGAAATGTTCCAACCGAGGCAATTCCACAAAAAGATATCCCGACGCAGCAAATCTCATCCAGAGGAAAGCCGATGCCAGGAGCAAAAACAGAAATTTTGTCGCCACAAAAAAGCGCGTCACCACCGCGACCAGTTGCCCCGTCGCGTACGATTGATCCGCGGTCAGCCGAAGGTTTAGAACGCGTTGCGCAAGAAATACCCAAAGAAGTTGCTCGCGAGGCGCAAACGGCGGCGCGGCAAGCTGGCAGGTCCGGGCTTTGGTCAAAACTTAAGCCGCGACTTCGAGCAGTACTTGGGCCTGTAGCATTGGTTGGCATGGCGGTCGGCATTATTGGTTTTGCGATTTTTAATTATGCTACCGATGAGGTGTTGAAAAAGATGGGGCCTGATGCCGATTTGTCTACGCTTTTGCCGACGGCCAACAAAGTATTATGGATGGACGCGCCTTTTGAGCGCATGAGCAGAGACGAATCTGATCCATACTACGAGCCAAATGTAGTTAACGAAGATGTGACAATCACGCCGCCGCAAAGCGGTATTCTCGCGCTTGGCATTTCGCTTGCCGGCCTGCCGAACGATTTTATCAATGACACAAACATCAATGATGCGGGCGGCGGCAAGTCCGATTGGTTATGCGAACCGTTTGGCGGGTATTTAATTTGCCGTAGCATAAGCGGCGCAGATCCGCTTATCAAAGACGCCAAAAGTATTATCAGTATGCAATTTCATCTGCCGGGGAGTGAAATGAAAAAAATGCTCACTCAAAAATCTGGAACGAGGTCGGTGTATCTTTTTGTTTCTCGATAATTAAAAAACTATATGAGAATCACAAGTTGTATGATTGATGATAGTGCCGAATGAGTTTATGTTGCACAAAGACACTGAAAACCAAAAGTGGCCGTGGGGATCTGCGGGAAGAAACATGACGGACAAAATTCCTGTTGTGTTGCCGTCGTATACGCTTGGTGATGTCATTCAGTATCTGCGGCTTCACATCAAAGAGTTCGATACTATTAATTATGTTTATGTTGCCGATAAAGACAAAAAGCTTGTGGGGACGGTATCAATCAAAGATCTTTATACTTATGAACCAGAGACTAAAGTTGTTGATATTTTTACCCACGGTTCGCTTGTCACGGTGCCGCCGACTACTGATCGAGAAGAGGTAAGTTATATTGCTCTCAAGCACAATATCAAAGCAGTTCCGGTCGTTGGCACGGATGGGGCGCTTTTGGGTATTGTGCCGGATGAGCGAATTCTATCAATCGTGTATCAGGAACTCCACGAAGATATTTTGCATCTTGCGGGAGTTCACCGAGCGCATGCAGATTATGACAATATTTTGGAAATACCGCTTCTCAAAACGCTGGCACACAGGGTCCCGTGGCTTCTCGTGGGTCTTTTGGGCGGATTGCTTGCCGCTCGGGTCATTGGATCGTTTGAAAAAATCCTTCAAGAGAACTTAATACTCGCTGCATTTATACCCCTTATTGTTTATATCGCCGACGCTGTTGGTACCCAGCTTGAAGCATTTACGATACGGGATTTTGTCTTGTTTCGAAAACTCAATATTGTGCGCTATGCGGCACGGCAGTTTCTTACCGTGCTGATTATTGCAACGCTCCTCGGTGGCATGCTTATGGCGGTGAGTTATGGATTTTATGGCTATGGCGTTCTCCCGCTTATTCTTGGTATTGCGGTTTTCAGCGCAGTTTTGTCATCTTTGGTTACCGGGCTTTTTATACCGTTTTCTCTCCGAAAATTCGGGTTTGACCCTGCAAACGCAAGCGGACCGATCGGCACCATTGTGCAGGACATTTTAAGTATCCTGATATATTTCGTGGTTGCCTCTTTGCTTGTATAAACTATATACTTTCTCTATGGAAACTGGCTGGTATTCAAAGCTCTGGGCAAGGGGCAGTGAATCATTTGCGGGGATTTCTCCGAGTGATTTTTTGGCGCTTGTGCGCCCAAAATGCAAACAGATTATAACCGAAGATAGTCTTCGAGCTCTCCTTTCGCAAAAGAAAAAGCTTCGCGTTAAGCTCGGCACCGACGTGACGGGAGCCGATTTACACCTGGGGCATGCGGTGCCGCTTATGCTTTTGCGTTTGTTTCAGCGCGCGGGGCACGAAGTGCATTTCATTGTTGGCGATTTTACCGGTAAAATCGGCGATCCTTCGGGTAGAATGGATCGGCGTCTCGAACAGAGCGATGCCGAAATCCGCAAAAACATGAAAACTTACACCGCGCAAATTTCTCCATTGCTTGACATAAAAAAAGCAAAAATTCATAAGAACTCAACATGGCTTTCCAAGATGCCGCTCGGCGAGTTTCTCCGCATCGTCGGCTCGGCGAGTTTCGGCGCGGTTGCACAGAGGGAGGATTTTCGCATGCGTTTCAAGACTGGCTCGCCCGTGAGCTTGCGAGAGGCAAACTACGCGGCGCTTATGGCAATCGATTCGCTTCAGGTGCACGCTGATGTTGAGGTGGGTGCACTTGACCAACTTCTCAACTTTATGCAGACGCGCGACATAATGGCGGGTGAAGGGCTTTCTCCTGAAACGATCTGCGTGACTCCGCTTATCGAAGGCACGTCGGGCGACGGCCGCAAGATGTCAAAAAGTTTTGGAAATTACATTGCGCTTTCAGATACGCCTGAAAATCAATTCGGGCTTGTAATGTCTATTCCGGACGGTCTTATAAAAAGTTACTTCGTAAGCTTTGGAGACGTATACGAGCAAGAAGTCAAGGAACTTGCGGAATTTATACAGTCTCAACCACTTGAGGCGAAGAAACAGCTTGGCACGCTTGTTGTAGCACTGCTCCACGGTGATGAGGCAGCCCGCCTTGCGCGTGAGGATTTTGAGCGAAAGTTTTCTCGGAAAGAATATAAAAAGGAAGACGAGAGGATTGTTTTTGCAAAATTACCGAATCTCGTTGTGAGAGCTATTGACGCCGCCCTTCGCGGCGAGCTTTCAAGCAGCGAGGTTCGCCGGCTTATAAAACAGGGGGCCGTGCGGAAATCAGTCGATGGTGAGTTTTTGCCGGTCGAATCGGAAACCGAAACAATTAAGGACGGTGATCTCATAAAAATCGGAAAGCGAAATATCCTGCGATTTAAAAATGGCCCTACCTCCATAAAAACATAACATGTCTCCCTATCCGCCATATCCCTTATTTACCTTCGTTGGGTTTGCGATTCATGCAATTGTTTTTCTTGCAATTGCCATACGTTTTCTTAGGCGTTGGGACTCGACAGCGTTTATTTATCTCGGGTGCGCGGCGCTTATTGATGCTCTTAATTTTGTTCTCGTGCTCGTTCTTTTCTTTGCGTTTCCGAACACTTTAATAAAAGCGAACGTCTTTCTTTTTAACGCACTTATGATCAAACCACTCGTTTCCATTTTTGCGATTATGTCTCTCATTGCGTTGAATGAAAAATTCGCAAAATTTGTGTGGGCTTTTTTTGGACTCGCGATGATCGTTGTCCTCTTTTCTTACGTGCAAACATTTGCGCGGTTTCAGGATCAGCCGATAGAGTTCGCGTATGTTCATCCGGTTTATCCCATTATAGTGACGCCGAGTGAATCCTCGGGTTCGATTGGCGGATTTTTCTTTTCCGCGTTTTTTTTCTACCACGCGTTCAGCGGTAATCTTTTCATCCGCCGTCGTGCTATCGTGTTAGGTATTGCAATGGCATTTCTGGGAATTAGTTCGTTGTACTGGGTGAGCCGCGGCCCGTTGCTTTATATTTCGATGCATATTATAGGATCCATGGGGTCGCTTATTCTTGCCGCTGGAGTATTTTTATTCCGTTCTAGGAATACTTCTGCGCCAGAAGCACAGGTATTATTATGACTTCAGCAGAACAAATTAAGGCACGTCTTGATGTGGTTACTCTTGTTTCAAGTTACATCAAACTCGAAAAGGCAGGCATGAATTTTAAGGCTCGTTGTCCATTTCATAGCGAAAAGACAGCGTCGTTTTATGTTTCGCCCGCCCGCGATATCTGGCATTGTTTCGGGTGCGGTAAGGGCGGGGACATTTTTAAATTTGTCATGGAAATAGATGGTCTTGAATTCCTCGAAGCTTTGCATGTTCTGGGGGATCGCGTTGGCGTTGAAGTGCGGCGCACGGACGCTAAAGAACAGAGCGCACGCATGCGCCTTTTTGCCCTTACGGAAGACGCGGCGCGATTTTTTGAGGAAAGGTTAGTTGAGGCCCCTGCGGCTTGTGAATATCTTGCCAAGCGCGGTGTAAGTAAAGAGAGCATTCAATTATTTCGTATTGGTTTCGCGCCCGATAGTTGGCGCGCGCTTGGTGATTTTTTAAAGCGAAAAGAATATTCAGACACAGAAATTGAAAAAGCAGGCTTATCGATCCAGGGGAGTAGGGGACCGTATGACCGTTTTCGTTCCCGGATTATATTTCCCCTGGAGGATTCACTCGGGCGCGTACTTGGGTTCGGCGGGCGTCTTTTTGAAGATCCAGGAACTTCATCTCCCAGCGGATCCACTGGTGGAAAGTATATCAATACTCCTCAAACTGCGCTTTACGACAAATCACGCTATTTGTACGGACTCGCGAAGGCAAAAGAAGGAATTCACCGAAAAAAAAGCATCGTGCTTGTTGAAGGATATTTGGATCTCATTCTTTCTCATCAGGCGGGCGTAGAAAATACGGTTGCGGTATCGGGTACCGCATTGACCGAATCGCATATAAAAATATTACGGCGTATTTCTGATTCTTTGATTTTCTCGTTTGACGTCGATCGCGCGGGCATCGAAGCGTCTCGGCGCGCATTAGGTCTTGCACATACCGCCGACTTTACGGTGCGCATTGTTGATATTGAGGGCGGCAAGGATCCAGCCGATATCGTATGTGCTGATTCTGCGCATTGGCGTAAGCTCGTTGAGGAAGCACGGGAGAGCATATCGTTTTTTCTTAAAAAATCTATTGCTTCTCATGCGCCGCTGGATCCAATATCAAAGAAAAAAATCGGGGCGGACATCCTTCCTCTTGTTGCGCGACTCTCAAATGAAATTGAGAAATCACATTGGGTCAGTGAACTCGGAAAGCTTATCAAAGTTGGAGAAGACGCAATCCGCCGGGAACTCATGAAAATCAAAGAGACTGGTACGGTGGAATTTCAGGAAGACACGGAAAAAAAGGAAGCGCCTTTGCCGTCTCGCCGGGCTCGCCTTGAAGAAAGAATTGCCGGCTTTATTCTTCTTGACCCCGGCCTTGCATCGTTGGGAGATATTCCTACGCGTCCGGAATGCGCTCTTGCGACTACGGGCGCTCTCTTTGAGCGCTTGCCAACGCGCCCGCAGGGCGCTACAGTAGAGGAGTTTCTAAGAGATCTCCCTGAAGATGTTGCGCGCGACGCTTCTCGACTTATGTTCGAAGCGGAGATTGCTCTTGTAGATCTTCCTGACCGCGAGACGGAATTTCTTAGCTTGCTTCATTCATGGAGAGAGCTTGTGATTAAAGATAAGCTCGAGAGACTTCGGGAAGAGATCGAACAACAAGAGCGCATTGGTGATACCCAGGCGTCCCATGCACATATGTGTGAGTTTCAAGATTTGACGGTACGTCTCGCGCATATTATGTCCAATCATCTTTATTACAATGATAAAAAAAATAAAAAAGAAAGCTAAAAAAAAGGTTACGCGCGCGTTAACGCGTAAGCGGGCAAAGCCTCCCACGAAAGTAGAAAAGAAAAAAGCAGAACAGGAAAATACTGTTGTGGGTCTTGTTAAGCGCGGAAAAGAACGTGGTTTTATAACGTACAAAGAAATTCTTGCTGCGTTTCCCACGATCGAAGATGATATTTTTCTGCTTGAGGATCTTTACGCGCGGCTTGCGAGTGCCAACGTTGATGTGCTTGAAGCGCAAGAGCTGATTGAAACCGAAGAGGAAGGAAAAAAGAGATCAAAAAAATTGCCGGCGAAGTTTGAAAAAGATTCTTCCCAGGATTCGGTACAGATGTATCTGCGGGAAATCGGTCGGATTTCCTTAATAAAAGCGGAAGAGGAACGCGAACTTGCAAAGCGGATCGAGAAAGGAGACGAAGAAGCAAAAAGCAAGCTTACCCAAGCAAATCTGCGCCTGGTGGTTTCGATTGCAAAGCGCTATGTGGGGCGATCATCGAATCTCTCTTTGCTTGATCTGATACAGGAGGGGAACATTGGTCTTTTTCGCGCTGTTGAGAAGTTTGACTGGCGCAGGGGATACAAGTTTTCTACATACGCGACTTGGTGGATTCGGCAGGTGGTAACCCGCGCAATTGCCGACCAAGCGCGCACGATCCGTATTCCGGTGCATATGGTTGAGACGATATCTAAATTTCAGCAGGTGCGCCGACGTCTCACGCAAGATTTAGGCCGAGAACCGCTCCCGGAAGAGATCGCCTCTGAAATGAACGTGCCCGTGGAAAAGATTTATTACATCATGAAAATTTCGCAGGATCCCGTTTCGCTTTACACGCCGGTGGGGGAGGACGAAGAAGATTCAACGCTCGGCGATTTTATTGAAGATGATAAGATGTTATCTCCGTCTGAAGAGACATCACTTGGGCTTCTTCGGGACCATATCCACGAAATTATCAGTGAGCTTTTGCCGCGAGAGCAGAAAATTTTAAAACTCCGTTTCGGGCTGGAGGATGGCATTGTGCGGACCCTCGAAGAGGTTGGAAAAGAATTTGGAGTTACCCGCGAGCGCATCCGCCAAATTGAGGCGAAAGCAATCGAAAAAATACGTCAACACGAAAAGGCGAAGAAGATACAGGGATATTGATCTATGAAAAAAGCGGTTATTGGCCGCTCTGCTGGTTTGATTTTGTGCACTCGGGAGTGCGCGATGTGTTGCCGCAGCGGTAGTCCTCGCTCTCGAGGCGCACCACGATTTCGTATCTGCGCCGCGGACTTATGCGGCTTCCTCCTTCGGGGGTGTAGGTGTATTCCCTCCCGCATCCTCCGCATTTCTGGACGATCGAACCGTCCTTCAGTATTCGCACCTCGCCCATATTTTTCCTTTCTTCTGATTCGACTCCAATGTAAAGCCGTTTGCATTATAGAGTAATATATTGAATTAATCAATATATTTGAGTATACTGGATTTTATATTCGGCTTAAAAAGTTTTAGCGCTCCGCGGTAGCTCAGTGGTAGAGCAGTCGGCTGTTAACCGATTGGTCGCTGGTTCGAATCCAGCCCGCGGAGCGGTGAAACTTTTTTATCACTTGGGTTTTTGCTGTCGTTTAGGGATTTTCGCAGCTGGGAGTGATACCACAACATGTGGAACGACTTAAAAATATCATCATTTCTAGCGTATAAATCCATTCTGAAGGGCAATCGCGCGGTGCTCATTTTGACGCCCGTGGTGATTAGTTTCTCGATTGCCAATATTGCATTTTCCGACTCTCTCTTTACGGGCGTTATCCGTGCGCTTGAAGGCCAGCTCATAGACAACCTGTTTTCAAATATTCTCATCGAGCCAGAGGATGATCATACCTATATCACTAGTGTTGATGAAGTTGTGGCGAAGGTATCAAGCATCCCCGGTGTTTTGGCAGTAGCGCCGCATTATAAGACATCCGCGCAGTTTTCGTTTGACCCAGAAAAAGATAATACGCATGTCACAAAACGCGGTTATACGGTAGTCGGAATTGATCCACTTGTTGAGCCGGATGTTACGAAAATCAGCCGTTCAATGCTTGAGGGGCGGTACCTTGAGCCAAGCGACCGCGATTCGATGTTGATTGGTGCGGAGGTTGCTGGCGGCGGCAAGGGGTCGTTTGAAAAAATCTCTCTTGGCGGCGTCAATGTGGGTGACAAGGTACGCGTGTCACACAGCAACGGCATCGTACGCGAATATAAAGTGATCGGTATTTTTAAAACCGGCATGGATGGCATTGATATTATGACGTTTGTCACGCGCAAGGAATTCGAAGCGACACATGGAGTCACGGACCGCGCGCATGAAATTATGGTGCGTTTGCCGCAACTAGGCAACGAAGAAAAAATAATCGCGCAGATCCGCGCGCTTGGCTATACAAAAGAAAAAATTGGCCCATGGAGTTCTTTCTCGAATTTTACGGCAAACATGTCAAGCAGTTTCAGTATATTGAATTTCATTACCGGTGTAATCAGTCTCGTGGTTGCGTGCACGACGATTTTTATCGTTATTTTTATACACGTTGTAAACAAAAAACGCCAGCTTGGCATTTTGAAAGCAATTGGCGTGAGCGAGCAGATCATCATAAACTCATATTTGATTCAGACATTGTTTTACGGGTTTGCGGGGGCGGTGTTGTCTTTGGGTATCATGTATGGCGTTGCGAATCCGTACTTCAATTACAGCCCGCTCGATATGGGTTTCGCAAAAGTACGCCTGCTTATCCAGCCGCTCGGTATGTTAAAAAGTGTTGTGATTATCGTTGGCGCAAGTCTCATCGCCGGTTTTATTCCGGCATGGATGACCGTGCGCCAGTCAATTATTAAAGCAATATGGGGTTGATTGAAGTTCACAATTTGGAAAGAACATATCCGGGCAAAGTGCCTACGCATGCTTTGCGCGGCGTTTCGTTTTCTGTTGAAGAGGGCGAGTTCGTCGCGATTATGGGAAAGAGCGGCTCGGGAAAATCCACGCTCTTGCATCAGTTAGCGCTTCTTGATATGCCCACGGGCGGGTCGGTTGCGATCGACGGCAAAGATGTTCTTGCGTTGAGTGAACATGAAAAAACAAAGTTTCGTCTCGCAAATGTCGGCTACGTTTTTCAAGAATACGCGGTGCTTAATGAATTGACTGCGCTTGAAAATGTCGCGCTGCCGCTTCGTGTGCGAGGTACCGCCGAAAGCTCGCACGCGAACGAAAAGGCCACAATGCTCCTTGAACGCGTCGGACTGGACCATCGCTTGCATCACTATCCAAGCGAGCTTTCGGGCGGCGAGCAGCAACGCGTCGCAATTGCGCGCTCGCTTATCAATAAGCCGCGCATTTTACTTGCGGATGAGCCGTGCGCGAATCTTGATACGGCTTCGTCGGAAACCGTGCTCAAACTTCTGCACGATCTAAACAAAACTCTTAATCAGACGATTATTATGATTAGCCACGAGCCCGAAGACCGTAAGTGGGTTAAGAGGATCGTGTGGCTTAAAGACGGTGTTATTGATCATATTGAAGACGTGCATTAAAGCAAGTCTCAATAGGTCTCATTTCTGGTATTATATGCTTATGCTCAACGGCGTTGTTTTTCCGATAATCGTGTTCGCGGTAACAGCCGTTTTTGTTTTTGGGCGGCAATGGTATTTTGCAAAATATAAGGTACCCACGGGAGTAGATATTGCAATCGCCGCAGGCGTTGTTGTAGTTGCGGCTCTTCTCATGTTTGCCATGGGGCACATACCGATCTGCAGATGCGGGTATGTAAAGATATGGCATGGGGTCACCTACAGCAGTGAGAACTCCCAGCATCTTACCGACTGGTACACGTTTTCGCATATCATCCACGGTATCGGATTTTACGCACTCTTTCGCATCGGCAGACTCAAAAAGTTGCCGCTCGGGCTTGCATTTATATTTGCGATCGCGCTTGAATCGGCATGGGAAGTTTTTGAGAATACCGATTTCATTATTAATCGCTATCGCGAGGTGACAATTTCTCTTGATTACTATGGCGATAGTATTATCAACTCGGTTTTTGATATTTTTGCCGCCGCCTTTGGTTTTGTACTTGCATGGCGGCTTCCGGCGCTTGCGTCAGTTGCGATCGTAATCGCGCTTGAAGTTTGGGTTGGCTATTCAATCCGCGACAATCTTACGCTCAATATTATTATGCTTATCTGGCCAATCGAGGCAGTCAGAGTTTGGCAGGGAAGCGGATAGATCATGAAGTTGCTCTCATCCACAACCCGAATTCGGGTTCTAGGATATAATGGCGTCATACAACCATGTTACATGAACTGTTGAAGGGTTTTATTTTTTCACTCACCCTCGTTTTTGGAATTCTCTCGGTTACGCTGGCAGTTTTTCTTGTAAACCGTCTTGGCTATAATTTTTCCGAATATCTTGTGGGATCTGTTTTTCCCGTTACTATAACGCCAGAGGATTTACATCGGACGTATACATCTCGTTCCCAGAAAATCAGGGTTCTTATTGTTCCCGGGCACGACAATGAGTATTCCGGAGGATATTATCGCGGTATCCGCGAGGCGGACTTGAATCTTGTTTTGGCAAAGGAGCTTTATGATCAGTTTGAGCCAGACGAGCGTTTTTCTGTTTTCACCGCGCGTGATTTTACCACAGGTGCTTATACTCCTGAATTTGAAAATTTTTTCAAAAACCAAGAATCTACAATCCGCAAGTTTCGTGATAATCTTCGCAGTAATATGAAACTTTTTGTCGCGCATGGTACGATTCAGCGAAATACGCCAATCGACCGTAATCCAGTCAACAATATCGTTTCCCTCCGTCTTTATGGAATTAATAAGTGGGCGAACGATAATGATATTGATATTGTGTTTCATGTGCATTTCAATGATTATCCTGGCCGGTCTGCCAATCGTCCCGGAAAATATTCAGGATTTGCGGTTTACGCGCCCGAGAACCAATATGGCAACGCGATGGCGAGCGTTGATGTTGCCCGCACTCTCTATACCCAGCTTGCACGGAATTTTTCACCGAGCGACCTTCCAATTGAACAGGGGGGATTCCTACAGGATCAAGAACTCATTGCGGTTGGTTCCAATGCATCACGCAATGGCGTCTCCCTACTCGTTGAGTATGGATATATTTATGAGCCCCAGTTTGTCAATGTCGAAACGCGAGGACCGATTATAAAGGAACTTGCATTTCATACGTATCGCGGCATCGATAATTATTTTAAGAAAAGGTTATATACCGATGCACTTGAAACGACACTTTTACCGTTTAACTGGAGCACCGTTCTTCGGAAAGGGATGGCGGGATCGCGTGCGGTGCTTGCTCTTCAGGCCGCACTCAAGGGAGAGGGGTTATATCCGCCACTCTCTGAAACATCCCGCACCTGCCCCATTAACGGGAACTTCGGTCCGTGCACGGAGAATGCAGTTCGTCTTTTTCAAGAACGCTATTTCGCAGATGTACTTGCACCATACGGTTTGGCGCAAGGCACGGGTGTTGTCGGTCCCTCGACACTTTCTTTGTTAAACAAGCTTCACGGTTCATTATGAAGGAGCTTCGCCGATTTTTTATTTTCACGCTTCTCGCAATCGCAGTTTTGAGTGCGATTGTGCTAACGGTACTCGTTCATTATATTCCTGTAGCAAAGACCGACGTTGTACTTTCGCGCGAGGTTCAGGGTATTGGGGGCGGTTTTGTTCTTTTTCTTATGCGCGCCATTAGTATTTGGGGTGATTCATGGGTAAGTACGATGAGTGTTGTGACGGCAGCAATAATTTTCATCGCGTATCAATACCAGCGGGAGGCTCTTTTTCTGTTGCTTACATTCTTCACGGATTCGCTTTCCATTCTGGTCAAAACTCTCATTGCGCGCCCGCGTCCCGGCGCGGATCTCATCGCAGTGTACGAGGATTTCGGCGGATATAGTTTCCCGAGCACCCACGTGGTGCATTATGTGGTGTTTTTTGGATTTTTGTTCGCTATTATGGTGAACCGAAAGTCCATACCGTTTTTTGTTCGCGTTGCCATTTCTTTATTTTCGCTTTTCCTAATATTGGGGATTTCAGTCTCGCGGGTGTATCTTGGAGCTCATTGGGCAAGCGACGTGATTGGCGGTTATATATTTGGTTTTATTATGCTTTCTATTATGTTGCGTGCGTACCTTTGGTTCACAGCAGAAGTTTCCCAACCACACGTATAATCCTTCAAGGTAAATCGCAGGGCATGTGCGGCGGCCGGAAATTCATCACCCCTCGCGTAATTCATACGCTGGAAAAACAGTTCCTTGATTTCTCGGAGCTGTTTTTCTTAGTAAAAGATGTTACAGTAAAAAAAGATCATACCGAGCGAAGTAAAAAAATACCGAGGAAAGTGGGACACACTAATGATTGACCCTGTGTTTGCAATGCAGCGAGCAACCCGGAGCGGAAAATTCAGCCGGGGGTTGGACATTTTCGAGCCGGACATACTCCTGCCGGAGCAGTTCTTTTCGTCTACCAGGCAGAGTAGATGCCGAGGGGTACGTGGACTCATGCTTGCTGTTCTTGAGGACGGCATCGACTGTTTCATGAAATACGCTTCCAGCCAGTATCCCTCTGATAGAGAGGTCTTCAAAGAAGCCTACGGCTGGATCATGTTGAGCAACGAGCGCTGGCTTTTCTCTTTCGAGAATATCTGTCTTATTCTCGACATGGACGCCGGTCACATTCGAGAGGGTCTTCTCGGGTGGCTTCGTCGGCAGGGACTCTCGCCGCCGGTCGGGAAGTGAGTCGAAAGTCGCTCAAAACTTATGGGCGGCTTTTTTTCTTGGGTTTGATCGGAAACAAAAACATGATATTGTGCAGCAAACGCACATTGGGAGGTGTCCGATGGTGGTGACGTATTATGTAGAGGTGCAGAGACCTTTTACACGTAGGGTTGTTTCTTCGCTTGAGGGAGGGACGGTTTTCAATTTTCTTCCCGTGGTCATGGCAAATGGGCGGACTCGCATCGCTCCGTTATGGAAGTGTTCGCCGAAACAAATTGGTCTGCTCAAAGAGACAGTCGGGGAGCGTCTTTCCGAATTCAGGGTTTTCCTGCGGCGAGGGAAGGGGTCGATTCGTGAACGGGTACGGAAGTTGCAGTTTTCGCGTACACAGGTCAGAGAGAGTCGTATCCGGGCGCAAATCGGCCCGCTCTTACGAAGGGAGAAGCCGTGGATGACAACGAGCTGATGGGTTTTCTGCTTGGTACCGTGATCATTCTTCTTCTACTCGCCGGATGGTTAACGGAACGGCCACGGTAAGCGTCTTTGCGCCGCGCACCACTCAAGGTAACAAAGCCACATCCGTGGCTTTTTTATTCACAGGGGATTTTGTTGTTTTATGAGAAACTAGAAGTGGTATGCATCTAGCGTGGTAATGTGTCAATAATGGCGGTCTAATGCCGCGGAAGGGGGGAAAATGCAGTATGGCTGGGAATTTCATCGCGAGGTGGATGAGTTCCAAAGGCGTAACCGCTTGGTTTCTGAAGTAGCCGAGTTTCCTCACATGATGCTCACAAACGTTCGAGAGAGTATCGAGGAACTTCTGGCTTTCAGGCCAGACAATTCCGAGGAGGCCAAGCGCGAACATTCCCGCCGCGTAGGCCAGGTTCTCTATCATCTTGTTCGCTACTCGAACAGCCGTGGCATCATTCTGGACCACGCGTTGTCGCACTTTCTCGTGGGCTACTCCGCCGTGTTGCGCGGCCGGTGGTACAACGGCGCGCCCGCGCCGTAATCGTTGGTTCCCGCTCGCCAATTGGCGGACGGGATATTTTTTTGTTTCAAAACAAAAAGCTCTGTGATATGCTTTTTTGTGTGACCGATCAAAAAAAGTATACAAAAAAGCTCGCGCGGCGGCTTATCTTGGATGAACTGTTTGATCTTACGGTTTATAAAAAACTTTCCGTTTTTTCTTCGGGTTCGCTCAAGACGATATTTGATGAATTGATTCCGATCGAGACCAGGCACTATGTGTTTTGGCAGGAATTTTTCGAAATGAAAATTGAGAAACTCGATTTTGGCCGGCACGTAAAACTTGCGACGCTTGTGCTTGCCGTGCGCATTTTTGGTGAGCGCGCGGCACATTTGATACTTGAGGCGCTCGAAGTAACCGGCGTGCGGAAATATCTGGGCGTGTGGGAGTTTTATCGCGACGATGCTCTTGGTAAGGCCGTGCATTCGGTGCTTGACGACGAGTTTCGCCATGAGGATCAAGTAGTGAGCGACGCAATCTCAAAAAAAATTAATCCCGAGCGCATCCGCAATATCTTTCTCGGTTTCAACGACGGGCTCGTGGAAATTTTGGGCGCGGTAAGCGGATTTTTTGCCGCGTTTGAGTCAATATCATTGGTGCTTGCAGCCGGACTAACAGTTGCGGTTGCGGGGGCTTTGTCTATGGCGGCGGGCGCATTTGCGGCCTCAAGCTCCGAGGCCGAGGTGCGGCGCACCGAGGAGGGGAAAGAAAAATTCTTGAGCTCCGCACGGGATGTCCTTGGCGGCAGTAGCGAGGCACGATATCCGCTTGAATCAGCAATGATTGTCGGCGTTGCTTATTTCTTTGGTGCGATGGTGCCGATACTGCCCGTGTTTCTGGGAGCAGGGAACGCATTTTATCCAGTGCTCGCCAGTGGTATTTTGATTGTAATTGTTTCGGCGGTTATTGCGTTTCTTTCAGGTATGAATGTGCGTAGGCGCATTGCGATAAATCTTGGTATTATTGCCGCGGCGGTGTTGGTAACAACTGCAATCGGCGTGCTTGCAAAAAGCGCGCTCGGAATTGCGATATAATTTTAGTGAAGAAATTTACTGATACAACTTCTTGATGCCAGCGATGTCGCCTGTGTTGAGATCGCGCTTTTTGATTTCGCCGTTTGAGCCGAAGCGATACATGGTTTCTTCAACGCATGAATCGCTCGGGTGTCCCATGCCGATAGCATGGCCCAACTCGTGCGTTGCGATATTTTGAAAATCCATCAGCGCAGTGTTGCCGGTGGCGACAACATCGCCCCACGCGTAGTCAGGATCGTTGAAAACCATATCCCATTCGACGAGTTTGCGATTTTGCGGTGGCCCCCCAAAGACGCCCCATGTGATTGTGACAGCGATTGTGCTTGTATCATCAAGCTGTGCGAAAAATACTTCGTTGAGGCCGTCAGGCGTGACCGACTCTGCGCTCAACGGGTCGGACGTAACTGTCCCCGCGCTGATAATATCAGGTGAAACATTTTTCTCCCATTCAGTGATTCCAGCGGCAAGCTGCAATGCCGCTGTTGCTTCGTCGAAACTATCAGTGTTTGCTGGGTTGAAGAGATAGGGCTCAACTGATTTCCATTTGGCGCCCGATGCGAGAAATGCATAGCACGTGGTCCCGCCGCCCTTCGGCCCGCTACCTTTTCCATATTTACCGTTTTCGTATTTAGGGTGGACAAAAGCGTATCCCTCGACAAGCGAGCCATCCGTGTCGCGCGCCGTGCCAAGCGCAAAAACGTTTGGCTCTATTTCGACGGCATTTTCCGGAAGCCGAAAATGCTGTTTTGGCTCCTTCTCATCAGGTTTTGCCGCCACCGCGCCAATACTTGTGGCAAGCGCCACAGCCGTAATTATAGATGCGAATTTAATTTTGTTCATATATGTATTATTGTACGCGTTTGTAAAAATAGTCAAGCACCGTTTACAATGCCGCTACTACCTTTAAACAAAAATCCCGCATCTCGTGAGCAGAGTTATGCGGGGTAATAGTGTTGTTCTGCGATGTGCGCGGCACAGTCCCCGCATGCGTAGCGGACTCTGCACCATGTACAGAGCGGTGGTAATCCGTGAAAACCGCTGTCGTGGTATATTCGTACGGGCATGTTGTACCCGGATCCTTTGCACATGGGGCAGTCTTTAGGCGGAGAAAGCGTGAAGCGCTGCATCGCGCTTTGTCTGAAGGAACGATTGCAGAACTCGCATTGCACCTGTTCGTAACCCCTTTGGCGTACTCTTCTGACGACCAGGAATGCGACGAGCGTTGCGTTGATAAGTAGAAAGCCCGCGAGACCGAGCGGGAGCATTTCCGTCATGAGGGACCTCCTTCTGTCTTTTTTCCATTCATAGAACAGGGTTTCTGAAAATGCAAGCGGCGGCGATTATCCACATTGGCAGAGATTGCGGGCAGGAGTATCATAAGAAGCATGGATAGAGCGAAGCCCATTTTATATCTTATTCTTCTTGTTGTTCTTGTCGGGGGCGGATATTTTCTGATCACCTACTACAGAAGCAATCCAGAGGATACTCCAAGTAGTGGTGTTTCTTCTTCAGTTTCTGACCGGTATGATACGCAATTTGTTGAATATTTTTCGCGTAAACTTCAAACCGAGGTTGTTAAAAAAAACGGCCAACCAATCGAGGGTTTTACCCCGGATATGTTTTTGAGTGTTTTTCCAGGATTGAGAGCGTCTGACTTTGACGGTGTTGAGGCGTTCCAGGGGGTCTATCAGTTGGGCGATTCTGGCACACTTTCTTTTGTCCGCAGGAGTACTGGTGGACCGATACATTCTGCAGAGGCGGCAATTTCGCCAAACGGGATGGAGATGCTTTTGAGTAATGTTGCAAGTCGTAATCAAATAGTCGTCGTGAATACTGGGACGATTGATACGCTTATACAAACCCTTTTATTGCGTTGATGAATCTGCGTAAAATAATTTTCCTCGCTATCGTTATCCTGATTATCGTAATGCTTGCTTATCTTTTTGTGCCGCAAAAAGATGTTGAGCAGGAGCGGGGTGCGGATGTCCTGATCATGGAAGATGCGCGCGTGCCGGCTGGGGCGGGGGATGATATACGCATAGCGAGTGCTATTGCGCGGAAATATAACAAAGCCCTTGGGGCGGTTACGGTTTTAACCACGGGGAACAATGGTTCTTACGCGCGCGGGAGCGCGTCATTCATTGATGAAGACGGGGGAGGCATTTGGTTTGCCGCAAAGCGCGAGGGGAAATGGACACTTGTTTCCGAAGGGCGGGGCGCTACGCCGTGCGGACTACTTATTGCCCAATCATTTCCGTCTGACATAATTCCAGAGTGCCGTTAGTTTTCAAACACGATCATCACACTTTTTCCAAAGGTTTGTCACATCTTATTCACTATTTTACTTGACTTTCCTCTTGACGGAGGCGTTATAATGAATGTAGGAGAATAAAAAAAATATGGCGGGGAGCGGTCAACCCGCCGGCATTACAGGCCAACCAACCGAATGTCGGTCCGGTGTAGTCCACCCAGCGTATGGGCTATCGCGGATAGGGGTGCTGATTCCGATATTCCTTGAGGGTGCCGGAAGATCGTACCCGATATTTGTTTGAGAAGAAAAGAGAGTGCGCTTTGATATACAATTTCATAAGGATTATAACGACGCACGCCCGCGCGGCGTGGGGCGAAAAAGGGCCTTACCAGGTGCTTGAGCCCGAGGAGGCGCAGTGCTTTCGGAAAATCAACGAAAGAGAAGCCATGACCTCGGGTTTTTTGTTGTCTTTGTTTTCTGTTGTTGATGATTATGAATGAATTTCCTGTTGAAGAAATTATCGTGGCGGGCGGGTACCTTGGTATTTTTGGTTTAATGATAGTTAACGGTTTTGTCAGTTTTCCCTCAAGTCAGATTCTCTATATTGTTGCAGGATTTTTTATTTCACGGGGATTTTTTAATTTTTACGGCGTTGCGTTTGTAGGCGCGCTTGGCAATACAATCGGAAATATTATTTTATACGAAATCGCGCGAAGAAAGGGCCTTACCGCTA
>MHOB01000025.1 GCA_001821795.1 Candidatus Ryanbacteria bacterium RIFCSPLOWO2_12_FULL_47_9c | reverse complement strand
CGTACTCGCTTGAACGCGGGACAAAAATATTTTCGCGCGGCACGCCGCGTCGTTTAAGCTCATCAACAACAAAACCGCCAAGAAACCCGGCGCCACCGGTAACAACGATCTTCTTACCCATTAGCTCCATGAATGCGCTTACAGTACAATACTTTTTGCAACCGGTCGATCTTGACGTGATAAAAGAAGTGTGCTAGTTTGCGCTTGAACAAAAACGCGACTTAAGTCGCAGTGGAGAGGAAAAGAAAATGCGAATCGACGCTCATGCGGTAGCAGACATTGCAGTGATGGCTGGGGCGGCGCTCCGCACTCATCGAGGAAGGGCGAGGGAAATCCGCGCCCCAAAGAAGGATTTCCTCACGAGCGCGGATCTCCAGGCGGAGACGTACATCCTGGCGGCTCTTAGTGAGTTCGGTGACATCCCAGTCCTCTCGGAAGAAACCGGTGGTGAAGAGAAACACAAAGGGCGTCTCTGGGTGGTCGATCCTTTGGACGGAAGTCTCAACTACTGGAGAGGAGACCATTTCTGGGGCATCTCGATCGCTCTCGTCAAAGATGGGGTTTCTACCATCGGGACGGTCTACCTTCCCGAAAGCCAAGAGCTCTTCTTTGCCGCCCTCTCGAAGGGGGCATACCGAGAAACACAGGAGAGCGAGCGGGCAATTCATGTGAGCGCGGGGGTAGACGTCAAGAAATCGCAAGTGTGGACCGACCACATCAAGGGCTCACCTGACCTCACTTGCGAGATCTTCCGCCAACTTTCGCAAGCCACTCGCTACCCACAGGTGCGACTGTGCGCGACTGCTTCACTCATGCAGGTCGCGCAAGGGAAGATCGACGGATACATCCACCCCAAACCCGAACCGTGGGACATCGCCGCCGCCGCGCTCATCGTCGAGATGGCGGGAGGGAAGGCCACCAACTTCGTCGGCGAACCCTGGACCCCCTTTTCCGAGTCAATCATCGCTTCCAACGGCTACATCCATACGCAGCTCCTTGAGATCGCCTACGCAGCGGTCACCGCAACTAGAAACCGCTGACGCACAACAACGCGTCCGCGGTTGTTTTATTTTTACATATTTTTGACACACGAAGTGCTCTCCAATATAGTGAACTCATGAAAAAAGAACTCAAGGTGTGGGAAAAAGTCGGCGAGCCAACAGTGCTTGCCGGTAAATACGGCTCGAAACTCATCAGCCAAAATTTCAAAAATCCAAAAACCGGAAAAGAAGAGGAATATGTCCTTTATACAAAAAAAGACTGGTCCACAGTACTGCCCGTTACCAGCGACGGCAAAGTGGTTAGCATTCTACAATATAAACAAGGGTGCAATCAAATTACTCGCGAACTTCCCGGCGGAACCGGCGAATTTGATAACGAGCCCCCGGCTGATGTTATGCGAAGAGAACTGAAAGAAGAAACGGGATACGAAGCGGGTTCGGTAATTGATCTCGGTCCGGGGCAATATCCGATGACAAGAGAAACGCTACGGCAGATGCATCCATTTCTTGCGCTCGACTGCAAAAAAGTTGCCGAGCAAGCGGTAGACGAAACCGAAGAAATTGAAGTTGAAATTATTTCCCTGCAAGAGTGGATCAAGCTATGCCATACAAAAGTCATTGAACCGGGTGCAATCGTAACCACATTCCGCGCACTTCCCTATCTTAAAAAACATTTTAGTCTTGATCTTAATTCGCTTTTTTCAGTGTAACACCAACCGCCTTGCAATCCGCCTCCACCATTATTCTGACAAGCTCTTTGAATTTTACTTTTGGTTCCCAGCCAAGCTCACGTTTTGCTTTTGATGCATCGCCCAGCAAAATATCGGCTTCGGTGGGACGAAAAAGGCGGTTATCAATCTCGATATATTTTTTCCAATCAAGCCCCGCAAGCCCAAATGCCTCATCAAGAAACTCGCGTATTGAATGCGTCTCGCCAGTTGCGATCACATAATCGTCGGGTTTTTGTGCCTGCATCATTAAATACATTGCTTCCACAAAATCTGGGGCATAACCCCAATCGCGTTTTGCTTCGAGATTGCCGAGATAAATTTTATCCTGCGAGCCCGCAATAATATTTGCAAGTCCCCGCGTTATCTTGCGCGTCACAAACGTCTCTCCTCTGCGCGGGCTTTCGTGATTAAAAAGAATTCCGTTACAGATAAAAAGATTGTATGCTTCGCGATAATTTTTCGCAGTCCAAAATGCAAACAGCTTCGCCACGCCGTAGGGACTGCGCGGATAAAATGGCGTTGTCTCTTTTTGTGGGATTTCTTGGGCCTTACCGAACATTTCAGATGAAGATGCTTGATAAAATTTTGTATGGTCAAGCCCCGCGTCACGCATCGCATCGAGCAAACGCAACGTGCCAAGCGCTGTTGCATTTCCCGTATACTCGGGAATATCAAAGCTCACGCGCACTTGGCTTTGCGCGGCAAGATGATACACTTCGTCCGGCCGCACCGTGCGCATCACATAATTAAGCGAGCTTGCATCCGTAAGATCTGCCACGTGCAAATAAAGCCGCTCGCCCACCTGCGTGGGATCATGTGTAATATCAAGACGCGCACTGTGCGAGAGATGCTCGATACGCCGAGTGTTGATCGAGCTTGAGCGGCGTATAACTCCATGCACCTCATACCCTTTGGAGAGCAAAAGTTCTGCCAAATACGAGCCATCCTGACCGGTAATGCCGGTGATAAGTGTTTTTTTCATATGAGCAAGACTTTATTTTGAGCCATGTTTGCAATTATAGGTTCAGGATCGCTCTTCATCAAATTCAGGATCCCATGGACAGCATCAAGCGCGATAATTTGCGCGTCTTGCAAAAACTGCCCGAAAAAGAAAAGCGGCTGTGGTGCCGCCCTGCGCCTACATGTCGTAGACAATATGCCTTCTCCGGAATCGTATCCAGAACGAGACCGGATTCCAACCGCGCGGGTCAAAAAAGACGAGGACCCCCATGAGCAGCCGCGCAACTATCCAGATCGGCTCGATACTGGAAGACTCCACCGGGTGCAGGCGTGGATAGATGCCGTTGAATACAGCAGAGTAGAATACCTGGAATAGCTGCAACGGGCTACCAACGAAGTACGCGCAACCATGACCATTGTCACGAAGCCAACGGCACGCAAGCGCAACTTCTTGATAGGTGTCGCCCGCACCGCGGTCACCGTCACCAAGAAAGACGTCGATGCTGCCGTGAGGAATCCTGCGCGCTCCAAGCTCTTGCTTGTTGAGTACCGACATTGATGATGAAGCGCCTTTGAAACGCCCCGAGGTCAAAAGAATACTCGGATCGAGACTATGCCACTCGAGCTCGTCGTAGAGCCGCGCCGTTGCATCAAGCCGCGCAGTGAGTTCGGCCGTGTCTCGGTAATGGTCATGCATGACAATGACCGACGCGCGCTCACGCGCGAACGACCGACACACGCGTTCGTAACGCCTCCAAAACTGCAAGAGGCGAAAAGCCACGAAAGCCAACACAAACGCCAGAGCGGCAAACGCTCCAATCGCATACTGCATTACACACCCCCTCAAAGAAAGTTTAGAATATTCCTAACACTTTGTTTAAAAAAAGAAAAGGGCGGAGCCAATTACGGTTCCGCCATCTAGATGATCTGCTCTCCCTGGTCATCGAACAGATTCAGCCGGTAGGGAGAGCTCTCTTGGCGCTGAACCAGCTCTTCCAGAGCACGGTCGAGCGTCGGGAGGTCGATGAGGGCATTGAACTGGTTTCCCTTCATCCATGTGATGCGCCAGTGCCACTCGGGAGCGCGCTGGAGTTGGTCGAACCAGATCCCCCCTGTTCGCATCGTCTCCTTACGGATGATGTGCGCACGGAGGCAATCCACGTACTTCTTGTGGTGCCCGAGCGCATCTTCGGGGATCGCGGTGAGTGGGAAAAACGCCCCGCGAATCGAGTCCCCCACAACATCACACCAAAAGAAAGTCGCCACCTGGTGATTGGGTACCCAGCCCGTCCTGGGGCGCGTGTTGAATGTGCGGATCTTGTGATGTGAAGAGAGCTGGGTGCCCGCCCCATTCTTGAGCACGCGCCCCACCCACTCCCAGTCATCCTCGCCGCAGACGAGACAGCCGCCAGGCATACTCCATCCTCTGTAGTGCTCGTCGTCCTGGTACATCATGTAGACGCGCCTGACCTCATCGATAGTGCGAACGATTGCGAGCACCGCCATCGCCAGCGGCTGACACGAATGCGTGTCCTTTTCCGTGTTCGGCATCGTAACCCCCTTTCCTGTCCCTTGTTAAACAGTATCAACAGTGTCAAATGGTCACAGTCACTCGAGAACAAAACCCGGCACACTTTAGCACGAAACTCTAAATGCGCCAATGGTCACGATTTAACATGCTCTCTGTAATAACGCATCTGGGAAGAAAAAGATTCTCGCCGGATGTCATTGAATCTTCCAATAAATACATCGCCAGAATACAAAAAATCGATGGCGCTCACAACAAGAAACAAAATGAAAACCCAAAGAATAATTTTTGGGGTAATTTTCTTGTTCCAGAGTAGCCACACTGCATAAGCCGCAAAAAAAACAAGGAATAAATAAAACGGATAGCGATAGCGCGTTTCCACATACGTTGGAATAACAACGACTGGCTGGAGAAGAACCGCGCCCAGAAGAAAATATTTTTCTCTTATGTTCTCTCGAAAATACCGCCATACCCCCGCAACACCAAATACAAAAAGCAAAACAGTGAAAGCGCCAGAAAGACCAATAGTAATAAGGCGATCAATGGGCTTTCCATTAAGATACAGCCAAAATCCCATCGGCCGGAGCAAACTAAAATAGAGCGCGGTTTTCCGAAACTGAAGTTCAATAAATTTAAACGGCCGGTGAATAATAAACGCGAAGTAATCGCGGAATGCCTTTTGCGAAAGTTCCACCGAATGTTCTTTGCTGACAAGCTCCTGAATCTGGGGGGTTTTATCATACCCACCCGTCGCATCCGCATTATTCCCAATCCAAAGTGCGTAAGAACCGGCTGTTGTCGTAAAGAGGGGCCTTCCATACAAAAACGAATTGCGCAATGACCATCCGCCAATAAACAGAATAGTAAAAACGAGTGAAACGAAAGCAAGTTTCCAGCGCTTGCGATGCGCGAGCAAAACAGCAAGCAAAAGGACCGCCGGGATCGCCGTCGGCCGCGTGAGTGATGCCACTCCCAAAAAAAAGCTTGCAAAAATAGCATACGAGGTCTTTCCGGTATTTAATAATTTGATTGAATAATACGTGGCGATAATAAGAAAAAACATAAGAAAAGTTTCAGCAAGGAGCATCCCTCCTACGACAATAAAATCGGGAAATACGGCAAAGATAAGCGCCGCGAGGATCCCGACGCTCCTGCCTTCTCGTTCGTCTCCAAGTAAAAGAAGTGATAATTTGAAAATAAAAAATGCGGTAAGAACCCGTAAAATCGCTTGTACGGCCCATATCACACTCCAATTCTCTCCGCCCAAAAACCAATATATGCCCGCAAGAAAAAATTCGTATCCCGGGCCGACGCGGACAATCGCATCGTCCCGAAGCGGATCTCCAGCATTTTCATAATGTTCAATATAACCGAGGCCAGCCGCCAAATTTCGCGCGATACGAGTATATGCTTTCGCATCAGTCGTTGGACTGATGCGATAGTAAAAAGAAAAAGTAAGTGACGTAAAAAATATACCGGCGAGGATAAGTACAAGAATCGTTCTTGATCGCATATGCATTCAATTATATACTACTTTTTATACTATGTATCGTATACTTTACCGAAAAACAATCGCGGCAATTAACTTTGTAAAAATATTTTTTCGTTCGCTTATGTTCTGGCCGCCTGGCACTTGGTTTCGATTTTGGTTCACATTCCCAGCTGAACAAATCGTCCCCCTCGGAATATTGACCGCCACGATACGCACAAGCTCACCAACCGCAAAAGTTGTTGATCTTTACATGGCTGTCTCATGCATTGTCGACCAGCAATATCTGCCAGCGGATTTTTTGGTTCATGAAAGTGATACCGTAATTGATATCGGCGCGCACATTGGATCGTTCACGCTCCTTGCCGCGCAGCGCGCCGCACGCGGCAGAGTGTTGAGTTATGAACCAGACCCCTCAAACTATAGCCAGCTTGTAAAAAATATAAACGTAAACGGCCAAAGAAATGTTACCCCAATCCAGATGGCTGTTTCGGCAGAAAAGAAAATTCTCCCTTTTCAAAAAGATACCATCAACTCCGCAGAGAGCAGCTTATATAAAAAAGGGTCGGAAACAATTGCCGTGCCAAGCACCACGCTTAACGACATTTTCCTTGACAACAAAATCGAGCATTGTGACTTTCTAAAAATCGACTGCGAAGGGGCAGAGTACGAAATTCTCTTCTCCGCGCCCAAAGAGCTCTTCTCAAAAATCGAAAAGATCGTTATGGAATGCCACACGCCTCAATTTTTCGGCATAGAAAATCCTGCGTATTCGTATGACAGCATGATAGCGCTTCTCAAAAATCTTGGTTACAAAACACGTATTATACATGAAAACGCGATGCATAACCTTATTTTCGCAAAACGTTGAAATAAATAATCGCGAATATCGCCTTGATCCCATCCCAAACTCCTATTTTTTTTCCATCTTCATACGTACGGCTATAGTAATTAACTGGCACTTCAAATACGCGCCATTTGCCTCGGGCAACGCGCGCGACCAGCTCCGGCTCAATGCCGAATCTCTTCGATACTAATTTTTCTTTAAATGAATCGACAACGTCTTTGCGAAACATCTTATAACCCACTTCCATATCTCCGAGCTTGAGACCGGTCAGTAGATTAGAAAGAAAGGTAAGAAATTTATTGCCCAAGTAATTACGAAAGTAAATAACCGTATGTTTTTCTCCATGAAAACGATTGCCAAACACCACATCGGCGCTTCCGTCCAAAAGCGGCTTCAAAAGTTTTGGATAATCTTTAACATCATATTCTAAATCAGCATCCTGAATAAGAACAAAATCCCCGGTGGCTTCAAAAAAACCGCGCTTTACGGCGGCGCCCTTTCCTTGATTTTTTTCAAGCATAATAAGTTTAATATCGGAAATTTCTTTGAGCGCCGACTCCGTTTTATCTTGCGAGCCGTCGTCAACCACAATAATCTCGCGCTCAACGGGTACACCAAAAGATGCCGCGCGAACAGCATCAATCACACTACGGACAGTTTTTTCCTCGTTGTAAACGGGAATAACAATTGAAACTTTCATACAGGATTCATTGTTTTTTGTAGATTATATATCCGTTTGGCGCCTTGGTGTACGGTTTATAAAATTTCTCAAGCACTTCTCTACCCTCATCCTCAAAACCAATAATGTACGCGGGTAGCTTTTCCAGCTCAAG
>MHOB01000024.1:22763-47496 GCA_001821795.1 Candidatus Ryanbacteria bacterium RIFCSPLOWO2_12_FULL_47_9c | reverse complement strand
CCAATACTGATTGCATGAAAAAAAACGAGAGCCGATATGTCTTTATATGACAGCGCTTTTGATACTGCAAGAAGATACCCAGAAAGAAAGATTAGTGTGGCGGCTACAATAATAAATTTCCTTTTTTTATTAAACCAAGAGTATTTGCTGCAACAAAAAAGAACAGCGAGTGCAGGAACAAATAAAACAAACGGTTCGCGTAGAAAGACGAAACTTTCTTTGAGAGTAAACCAAAGCAAGATTGCCCAAAGCAAGGAGTTTTCCATTACGTGCCCTCTTTTATTTTCAGAATGCCAAAGCGTGAACTTGCCGATGAGCAATGCAACAAATATAACCATAACTATAAGGCTTCGTTGAAGCTGGAGTCTGATGATACTGTGTAATAAGATAAATTCTCCAATGGCAGCAACAATTAGCAAGAAAAATGGAATTGCAATGAGCGTGTATAGGTAAAAACGGTTTCTTTCCTCATGGACTATCTTTTTGAGCGAAGAGAGTAGTATTGTGCTCAGTAGTGTCCAGCATGCGATGGAGATATAAGCCTCTTTGTTCCAGAAAGCAAAAAAGGCGCTCGGAAGTCGAAACTTTGAAAGTTCTTTCCACTCCGAATCCATAAAAAGGAAAAAGTTTCCAGCAGCATCATCCTGTCTTAGAAATATAAAAGCGCCTATGAATATTAGTGGAAGTATGATAAAAAGTATTTTTTTTACTAAACTAAGTTTCTCGAAGGCTGTTGCAATGCAGTAGAACAAAAGAAAGGGGAATGCAGTGAAGGGATGGAGAGCATACGTCAAGAAGAGAGTTGCAATTGAAAGAATGCGCCATCCCGAAAATAAAAAAAGGAGCGAGAATAGACCGAGCGGTAGAGTGATTGATCTATAGCTGAATGCCCCTTCTACTGTGGAGCTCCCCACGCCTGGTACGATGAAAGCGACTATAAAAAAAATTAGGGAGAAAAGGGCGTAGGACCGATCTTGGGTAAAGTGTTTGGCGAGCAGGAAAAGCGCAACGAAAAATAGTGCGCGCGAGATCGCACTCAGTATAAAAAGAAGCCAGAAGATATCTACTCCAAGTTTGATGAAAAATGCGAGAAAGTCTATAAAGAGAGTTGATTCCGCAAATTGAATTTTGTACCACACAAGGTCATTTTGGAAAAGCGACTGGTCGAGTTTGTTGAATAGAGAGGGCAAAAATACTGGCTGATCGGCGACGAAAACTTGATAGCCCGGTGTGACTATAAGCGAAAAAATAGTGATCGCCACAATGAAAAGCGGTGTAAAATACCATTCGTTTATCAAACTTTTTAGTTTCGTGTTAGTATTCGATAACATCCTTGCCGCTCATTATTTCTACGTTTTCTACGCCAGGGGTTTTCCTAAGCGTTTCAACAAGCAATGGGGCATCTGCCGGATTTTTAAGCTGTATTCCGAGAGTATACTCAAAATCTTCTTCTCCGAGGGTTTTTATATTTAATATGTTGTTGGCTTTAAGCAGGTCATGCCACGAGTTTTTGATTGTGGGTGAAAACGGTTTGTGTGCAAGAATTACCGCAATATGCCCACCGCGCGCGACCGATCCGAAGTTAAAGCGATTTAGAAGAAGGATGGCAGCAGAAATAAAAATTGTCCCCAATAGCCCAACAACATAATTATTTGTGCCTATGGCTACGCCGATTGCAAGTGAGAAGAAGACAAAGGCTATATCGCGCGTTTCTTTTACTATTGTGCGAAAGCGTATTAAGGAAAATGCGCCAAGTAGCGCGAACGCACCAACAATGTTTTCTGTAACCACCATCATGATGAGCGATGCAATCACTCCCATCAAAATAATTGTCGAGACAAACGATTGTGAGTAGGAAAGCGTACGGTGTGTTCTTCGGTACACCCACGCGATCGCAAGTTCAAGTACGAAGACGAAGACGAGATTTATGATTATAATCGCGGCGTTTGTTTCTGTCTCTGCGAGAAAAAGAAATTGGTCAAGCATGATAGTAAGAAGGATACATAAAAGTTAGAAATTGGTCAAATTACCGGGGGATTGGATGATAACGGTATAAGGACTCGATCGACCTCCCGTATTTTGAAAACGCGCTCCGGGAGATATGAAATTCACCCTGAATTTTTCGAAACCAATAAGGAAGGGCGTGAGAAAATTTTACTTCCATGATGGTTTCGCCGCGCGTAACGGGTTGCATAAAACATTGATTTTCCAAGTCGCGCGATTTACACGTTTCGATGTGTGAATCAAACGTGATGCGCAGGTTTTGTTGGTGCGGATATACCAGTGGTTCCCGTACGTAGCGGACGATGGCGACCGGGCGCATGGATTGTGCCATCAAGGGGAGAAATACCGGATGATTCTTCACGGTTTCGAGAAAGTCGCCATGGATGATTCGGGCGTATTCTTGATGCGTCAGGGGAGCGCGTATTTTTGAGATGAGCATTTCATGTTTTGATTTTTTTTCAAGCCAGATTTCTTTCGTATTTTCTGTTAGACGCGGCTCGTAGATCCGGATTCTGATTTTCTTTCTTTGAAGAAAGCCGCCTGCCTTGTCGGAATAATCGCCCATTGTTGGCGAATCGAAGTAAAGACTCGTGACCGCGTAGTTCTGGGAAAGGTGGCGCTTCGCGCTTGGGTCGTGTTCCATGCCGTGCGCGAAAAGCATCGCACGAATTGCCCACGCGGTATTGCGATCGAGAATATATTTGAATTCATATCGGCGAAATGCTTGTTCCATAGATTATTTTGAAAGAATAGAGTCAAAGGCAGAAATAGTCGAGGGTGGGAATGTCATACCGTTTACAACTGCAGAACTTCCTCCCGAGAGTTGTGTGTGGGTAAATACACTCTCTTGCGGTGTATCAACGAGTGCGAACGTGCCCCAGGGCACCCACGTGCTCGCTGCACGTATAACGATGGGAGAGTCCTGTTTTCCGCGCGCTTCGATGGGGCTGTATGAGATGAAAGACACATTCTCGTCCATAAAAATTTCTGTGCCCGGCTGGATGATAAGAATAAAGCCCTTGGGAACGATGATATTTTTACGGAATAAAATCTTACCGGGCCCAATGCCGATTTTGTTGCTGCCGAGAGAATAAAATTGCGGGTAAGACGCCCGGAATTCTTCCGGTGTCGCCGAGATTGCATCGAACGAAGAAAAGTCGTAGGTGCTGCGATTTGCTCCGCCCAGCGGATAGGTCTCTTCTGCGAAAAGAAGCGGAAGTTCACCTCGTTCGTCAAACCATCGCGTTATCTTTTCAAAATTTGTGATTATATGACCACGATGTTCTCGGTATGCTCTAAAAAATTCATAGGTTGGCGGAAGTTTTGCGGAATCTGCCATGATATCTTTCTCGATACTTTTTGTTGTCTGATCGTAAACCGCCAGATCATCTTCGAGATTCGCAGCGTCTTTGACGTATGCCCGGGCTCGTTTTTCAAATTCTTTTCTAAACGGCTCGTGCGACATGATACGGTTGAGTAACCGGTTATGGGCGACCTCGAACGTATCGCCAAGTTCCCACGAAAACATGTCATATGCAATTGGCTCAAACATGCCGCGCGACGGGTCAAAATAGAAATTCAAATTGCCTGTGTTCTTGGAGTGACGGTTGCGCGCGACGAGCGACTCAAGCGCCCAACCGTAATAGGCATCCATGTCAAGTATTGCGGGAATGCGGCGCGCGAATTCTTCATCTGATGTTTCTGAAACAACATACAAAAAATATGCAAGCGCCGCATCATTGCTCGTGTCAAGCGGGTTGATGCGCCTTTGCCATTTGTCGATTGCATCGAGACGAAATATATCTTCAGGGTGCTCTTGATCAGTCTCGGCAAAGATTTCACCGATAGCGCGTTTTTTCTGCTCAAAAAAGGCCGGCTCCCAATTTTCGATGCTCAAATAGACTCCAAAGTTTTTTCCGTTCATTATGAGTTTTACAAATTCGAGGTCCGGCGTTAAGACTCCGAACTTTTTCGCGCGGTGAGCTTCTAAAAATTCTGATGCCCACCGGCGGTCTTCCGGAATGAAAAGCCGGAGCGACGCATGGCCGTCCAGTGTCGTACTGTTCGTGAAATTTATGTTCCACGATTTCTTTATGGCGCTCCAGTGGTTCGGCAAAAGGCCCCTGTTGCGCACTCGTACTTCCGCATCGACCGTTCCATATTGGAACCTTCCCAACACGGTATCTTTGCCTTCTTCCGCAAGGAGCGGTTTGCCGCCAACGAGTTGGGGAAGCGAATTCAAAAGGGTCTGCATATCTTTACGACTCAATGTCAGGCGGTAGGTGGGAAGGTTGGAAGCGTGAAAAATCGTTCGGGGGAGATAGTAAAAATCAGAGATCTTTTTTATTGATCTCCATGTTGGTGAAAAATGGCGTGCAATGGCGTTTGGATTCTGGTAAATAATATCGAGGCGTCCAGAAATATTGCGATTTTGCATAAATCGGTATGCGGCCGCGATTGCGAGAAAAACAGCCAAGCTTACGAAAAGTTTACTTTTCATGGATTTGAACCGACGAGAACTCGTCAGTTGTTACTTTTTCTTTGTTGTCTTGAAAAATGCTGTTTATAATTTCAGCGGTTCCTCCGGCTACAAAATATGGTTTTTTGCGATACAGGCCGATGCCAACTTTATTTTCCTTAAACGATGAGTTTGAAATTATGGCATGAGAACGGTCTTTTACTGCGACACCGAAAAAGCAGCGCGTGACTGTAATATTCTTGATTTGTGGATTTGAAGCCTCACCGACGCTTACTCCCTTATCACCGCAGTCGGTTACGGTGCTGTCTCTAATAGTCATTTCTGAAAAGCTTAAGTCCATTGCGTCTCCCCCTGTTTCGCGGAATATATTATTCTCGAAAATCGAGTCCTCGCCGCGCGCGAAATCAATATCAATCGCATCCATTGAGTTTTGGGAAAAAGTTGAGTTTCGGATAATTCCTTTTGCGCTTTGAATATGGATGCCGTCGTCAGCGCCCGCGCGCGCGACACTTCCGTTTGTAAACTCAATGTCAGCATCGTGAAAAGAAAGTGTGCCGCTAAAGTAAATTCCATTGATTGTGTCGTCTTTGCCTCCGTCAGCGTATACATAATTGAAGTGGTTTTCCCCGTCGGTATTTACTGCGGCGAAAACACCCCAGGGAATATTGTAAACAAGTCTCCCGATTCGTATGGGTGATTGTGCGGTACCGCGCGCTTCAATGGGACTGTATGAGATGAGGGATACCCCCGGCGCGAACTGAAGAGTTGAACCGGGTTCTATAACAAGGCGCTGTCCTTTTGGCACGATAACATCGCGCGCAAAGATATGTGTGCCCGCGGAGAGTATAATCGTATTGTTTTCTTTTCCAGCCCGGAACTGCAGATTTCGCGCGAGGAACTCGTCGCGCGTCGCGAAGGTTGAAATGAACGAAACAAAAAGATTTTTCTGAAACGGTCGGCGGGCGAGCGGATACGTTTCTTCTGCGAACTTGAAGTTTAGCCCGCCATCGGAATCAACCATTTTTTTGAGCGCTTGGAAGTTGTGCTCTACGATTTCCCGTTCGCTCTGGATCAGGCGAAATACCTCAAAGGAGGTTTGCACTTTTTTTGTGTCGTCCATGATCGCTCCGGTAATGGTTTTTTTGGTCTCATCATAAAATGCGAGATCGCTTTCAAGATTTGCCGGATTTGAGACGTAGTCGCGAACCAAAGCTGTAAATTCTGCACGGAAGCGGGGGATCTGCATCGCGCGGTTTACGAGGCGGGTTTTCGAAAGGTCAATGGGCCCGTCGATTCTTGCGAGCGCGGTGTCAAACGACACCGGTTCAAGTTTTCCGTCCGCGCTGTTGAAGTAAACATTTTGGTTTGCGATATTTCCTTGATGGGTGCTGTTGGAAAGAGTTGCGACGAGCATCCATCGATAGAATTTTGGAAGGTTGAGGATATGAGGCAGGGCTTGCTCAAATTCTTCGTCGGATGCATTTTCGACCAGTTCCAGAAAATATGCGAGCGCTTCATATTCGTGTCCGGGCCTGTTGGGGTCAAAGCGGTTTTCCCATAGATCGATTGAGGATGCGCGATAGAGATCGACGCCGGTGGTAGAAACGTTCTCGTTTGCGAAGATGGGGCCAATGGGATGTTTGTTCCGTTCCAAGAAATATTCTTCCCATCCTTCGATAAGATAATAGATGCCGGCGTCGACTTTATCGACGGCTATCCATGCGTATGAAATTTCGGGCGTGAGCAGGCCGAATTTTTTTGCCCGATACTCGTTCAGTTTTGCGAGTACCCAACCTTTGTCTTCTGGAAGGAAGAAGCGGTATACCGTTCGCGCGCCGAGAGGGGATTCGTCGGGAAGATTAATTTGCCATGATTTTTTGACCGCGTTCCAATGATTTGGCGAAACACCCCGATAACGAACCCGCGCATCATCGGTGAAGTAGTTGTCGGAGCGGAACTCTGCTTTTGCTGATTGTTTGAATTCTTCAGTAAGCCGATTCTCGCGCGGATAGTTTGGAAGGTTATCAATAAGACGAGCGCGATCGCTTGCCGATAGCGTTATATGATATATGGGGAGGTCGGATGATCTAAAAGTTGAGGCGAGAATATACGGAACATCGAGGATCTTTTTTAGCGACCGCCATGTTGGCGCGAAATGCCGAATGAGCGGATTCGGGTTTGAAGCAATAAGGTCAAGCCGCCCGGAAAGCCGTATTCCGAGAACAAAAAAAAGCACAGTCAGTACTGTTCCTGTTACTAAAATGCGTCGTATCATCGGATAAAAATATCATAAAAAAGCTGATAAATCAATATGCAGGAATGGTTCTTGCATGTAGAATATAACTATGCGAAAGGAGGTTGTTGCTATAAGTAGTATTCTCGTTGCGGCGCTTATAGCAGCTCTCGTGCATGCGATAGTTCTTGGCAATCTCTCGCAAATTTTTGAGACGGTTGAAAATACCACGAATCAGACAGTTTCTCCTAAAAGCACATTTATCGGCCCCGCGTTGAGTTTGGTTCGTACCGGATCGCTTGGTTCTGGGGGCAAGCATATAGGTTTTGTCCAAAGAGGGCCCGGATATGCCGTAGCCCTTGGCGGAGCTTTTTTTCTTCTCGGCGAACGCATGGTCGCGATTTTTTTGGTGAACCTGTTTTCTCTTCTGCTTACAATATTTTTTCTTTGGCGTATAAGCGCGCGTTTTCTTTCCGGATTGTGGCAGTACGCGCCGCCTTTTATGCTTGCGCTCTTTTGGGAAGCGTCGGCGTTTGTGTGGCTCGGAAGTTACGAGCTTTTTACGATGGCAATCGCGACTTTTGCGGTATTTAGTTTTTTGAAATACCACGAAACGCGCCATTACGGGTGGCTTGCGCTGTCTTCGTTTCTTCTTGCGTTTTGGGTTTTAGAACGTCCTCTATTACTGTACTTTGTTCCGATTGCTTTTTTCCTGCCTGTTTTGTGGAATAGAAAAGTTTTTTCGTTCGGAAAACTTATTTTTCATCTCGGTGTGTTTACTATTATCGTTGTTGTGATTATCGGCACATGGTCGTTTCGCAATCATATTGTTATCGGTACCTGGCAGCTTGGCTCGGGCGGCCACATTCTTTTGCGGCGGGCAACGCAACTTGATTTCTCAACCCGGGAGGTTATCTCGATGTATCTTAGTTATGCGTTTGGGGATTTAATCGGGGGTGTTCTCTATGACGGTTTTCCTAAAGACAAAGAACCGCGCTATTGGGATGCGGGTGTTGAAAAAAGGATTGACGAAACACGCGACCGCGGTGGATCCCTTATCGAACTTGACCGCGTTATGTATCAGGACGCTCTCAATAAGATAAAAGAGAAACCGTTGAAATTCTTTGTCACGGGGTTTGCCGGAGTTTTCCGGCTCAATTCTCCGATGAATTACAATACTCTCGAACTGATGCGTGTCCTTGCGGGGGATAATAGGTCTTTCCCAAAAGGTCTTCGCATTCTTCTCGTGCTCGGTGTGCGTCTTTTATGGTATGGTTTTCTCGCAGTTGTCTCCATCGCTTTTATTTGGCACGCACGCGATCTTAAAGCATGGGGCCTTATTCTCGGCGTCATTTTATACTACAACATCATGTATTCGCTCTTGACTCACGCGGAGGTTCGGTATATTCTTACTGTTATGCCATTTTATTTTCTTCTGTGTGCAGAAGGCCTTTATCTTATCAGCGGTGGGTATAGAACACACGATAAAATATGATTCTCGTGCGCGCGCCATTACGGATAAGTTTTATCGGAGGGGGTACCGATCTTCCCGGTTTTTATCGTAAATATCCGGGGCGAGTTATCTCGACGACCATCGATAAATTTGTTTATCTTGTCATTAAACCAACGAAGCTCGTTAACAGGTTTATTGTAAAATATCAAAAGACTGAAGTTGCAAAACACCCGAGTGAACTTCAGCATTCGCGCATCCGCGCTGCTCTTCTCCATATGAATATTACGGATGAGGGGGTTGAGATTGGTTCGTTTGCCGATATACCAGCCAAAAGCGGGCTTGGATCTTCATCAAGCTTTTCCGTGGCGCTTATGAAAGGACTTAATACTTATGTGGGAAAAAAGATCAGCAAGTACGAGGCGGCGAACGCGGCAGCGAATCTTGAGATTGATCTTTTAAAAGAGCCGATTGGAAAACAAGACCAGTTTATCGCGTCGTTCGGCGGTTTCAACACACTCCAGTTTAATAGCGATGAATCGGTTGATGTTACACCCGTATACCTGGACTATAAAAAACGGGCGGCGCTTGAAGATCACCTCTTGGTATTTTTTACGGGCATCACGCGCGATGCTTCCAGTGTTTTGGCGAACCAAAGCGCCCTGGTGCCTGAAAAATTTGAAATCTATAAAAAAATGAGTGATTCCGTCATGGATTTTAAAAAAGTGTTGCTCGCGGGCGACATTCGCGCTATGGCCCTTATGCTCCACGAGGGGTGGGAGCGGAAAAAACAACTTTCTGCAAATGTTTCAAGCTCGGTCATCGATGCGCTCTATAGTGAAGGGGTGAAGGCGGGTGCATGGGGCGGGAAAATTGCGGGAGCCGGTGGTGGCGGATGTTTGGTATTTCTTACGCACCCCAGTGAAAAAGACAGTGTTCGCAGAGCGCTCAAAAAACGCGCGGAAGAATTCGGTCTGGGCGATTTTCAGGAAATTCCCACTCGGTTTACTCAATCGGGTACTGACATCTTGTTTAATAGCCATAACGCACTCGTGTCATAATCACAAATGGAAGCATATATCAAGAATCTTTTCAGTGAAGTGCGCGATGTTATTGATACGCTGCCCCTTGATGAGATTGCAAAGGCGATTCATTACATTCAGGCAACCTATGAAAATGACGGCCGAATTTATATATTTGGCAACGGGGGGTCGTTGGCGCTTGCAACTCACTGGGTCAGCGATTTTAACAAGACTGTTTTTAGTCATAATCTCAAAAGCCATCCGAGGCGATTTCAAGCCATTCGCGTGCCGACAACAGAAGAAGAAATGTCAGCATGGGCTAATGACGAGGGGTATGAAATGGTCTTCCTTGGTCCTTTACAGAATTATCTCCGCGAAAGCGATTGTATCATTGCAATATCAAGTTCGGGCAACTCGCAGAATATTATCAAGGCAGTCGAGTTTGCTTGTAAAAACCATGTGCCCGTGATTGGTCTTTCTGGTTTTGACGGTGGAAAGTTAAACCAACTTGCTGATGCAAAGGTTTTTGTAAGGACAGATGCGGGGAGGTATGACATTGTGGAAGGCATTCATGGGGTTATTCTCCATATGATCATTAAATATTTTCAGGATTATTTTGATCACGTCGGCGGAAAGGACGCATCATGATTTCGATAATTATTCCCATTTTTAATGAGGAGGATACGGTTCAAGAGCTCCATCGGCGCATTATGGAAACGATGTCTCGTGCGGGGGAGGAATTTGAAGTCATCGCGGTTAATGATGGTTCGAACGACCAGACGCGCGAAAGACTGCTTTCCTGTGCGCCGCTCACGCTTATATCATTTGTATATCGCATGGGACAGTCGGCCGCTATCGACGCGGGCTTACATGCCGCGAGTGGGGATACTATTGTAACCATTGACGCGGATTTGCAGAATGCGCCGGAAGATATACCAAAGCTCCTTGAGAAAATGAATGAGGGTTATGATTTTGTCGGGGGGTTGAGAGAGCAAAGAGATGATACGTTGAGTAGGAAAGTTTTCTCGCGTTTTGCGAATTGGGTGACCAGGAAGATGACAGGTTTGCCGCTTAAAGACTATGGATGCGCCCTGCGTGCGTTTCGCAAAGATTTTATCCGCGATGTGCATCTCTATGGCGTTATGCACGTTTTTCTGGCTGTTATATTTGCCGCCCGGGGAGCGCGAATTACAGAAATTCCGGTTCGGCATTCCGCGCGCAAAGGCGGAAAGTCAAAATACACGATTTTTCATATCGCAACCGATATTGCGGATTTGCTCGTCATCCAGTTTTTGTATCGTTACGTGTTGCGTCCGCTGACATTTTTTGGCGGCTGGGCGATTGTGAGCGCAATAATCGGTTTTCTTTTTGCTGGAGCGGCGATTGTATTAAAATTACTGGGCCTTTTTCATTTTACCCAGACGCCTTTTCCGATCATTGCCGTGCTTTTTATCATCCTCGGTTTTTTACTTTTTATGCTCGGTTTTATCGCAGAAATTCTATTGCGCATTTATTATGAAGGCCGCAAAGAAACCCCGTATAAAATCAAGGAGGTCCTAAAGCGGTAAGAAGTTTTTGGTGCTCGTCAAATTCTTTTGTTTTGTCGCGCGGATCGTTGTTGTTTGAGATACATAAGTGTTGTCGTTGCGAAAATTAGGTAGAGAGGCCAGACAGGAATAATATAGCGGGCTTCATTATGCGAAAAAAATCCATTCATTCCGTTGTATAAAATAATCCAAAGCGCGAACATCCCGTAGGTTTGCCAATTTTTCCGCTCTTTAAGAATCCCCGTGAGTACAAAAGCCAGAAAGCCGTACCACAATACGCGGAGGGCAACTAACGTTGTGATTTTGAGCGCGTAGGGTATATCTGGATGTGACTTGCGAGAAAACATATGGATGATTGCGTTTCCTTTGTGGTTCATTGGCGCGTTCTGGCGGAGAATTCCCGTAATGCCGGCAACGATAAATTTTGCTGGATTTTTTAAGATTCGTTCTTTCGCGCGCGCGGTGAAGAGTAGTTCTTTTTCGGCCTCGGTATATCCTTTGGCGTCAAGCGCGAAATTTTCTCGCGCTACCGGGTCAATATAGTAGTAAGGATCCGGATTGTCTGAATATCCGGGAATGATACTGTCCGCGACAATGTCCCCTGCGAGCCCTGCCGTGAATGAGGCGAAAATGCGCTTCCAAGGTGCTGTTGCTTCGCGTGATTTAAATTCAAGTATCATGGCGCCGCTTTGGATTTGGTATGAGTTGAATTTTTTGGCGCCTCGCGCTATCCAGCCGCCGACGATGACCGCGGGTATGAGTACGAGAAATACTGTGGCGAGTGCCGCCCCGCGAGCGCGGGGAAATATAAAGTATGCCCTCACGGCGAAGAGAAGTATTATGAATGGCATAAACGCAAGCGCGACGGGTTTTATGAGCAGAAACCAAGAGAGTGCTCCCCCCGTTCCAATAGTAAAAGAGATACGTCGTGACGAAAGACATCGTTCAAAACACCACAGCGCGAGGAGCAGGAGAAAAAGCGAAAGGATTTCGGGAATTACTTTTGTTACCGAGAGTGCCGCGAACCATGACAGCGCAAGCAAAAGAGGAGGTACGAGCCGATAGGGGTATGGAAAGAGATATGAAACGAGCGACCAAAGAAGAATAATGGAGAGCATGAAAAGGGCACCCTGTGCCGCATAGACAATAAGCGGAGATGGGGTAATAAAGCGGTAGAGAATTGCAAGAAATGCCGGATATCCCGGAGCTCGCCGGAATGAACTTATTTCCTCTCGATAGGTCCCGTCTTTTGCAAGCTGTAAAGCGAGCATATTGTATGTTTCCTGGTCATCTTGAAAATCGGTGAATTGTGTCTTGCGCCATGTCCCATCAACGATGCCCATGAAGATGACCGAGAGAGTCCCAAGCAGAATAACTCCCGTGATAAGATAGTATTCTTTTTTCTGGTTCATGGTTTCTTTCTTGCAACGGCGAAAAGCGAAACGCCAACGGGTGAGTCAAAACCTTTCGCGAGTATTTTATTTTCTAAAACAAGCACTCTTTTCAAAAAACGGTTCAGTAGTCTCGGAAGTTCGTAGATGTGGTCGCCCGGCTCATGTTTACCGCGGTGGAAGATACGATCTTTTAATTTTATGAGAAGAATGATCGTCGCTATCGGCAGGAAAAGAAAGATATTCCACCACGAGCATCGTTCAACATGGAATCCATTTTTCTGTAGAACGCGTGAAAGGTGAGCGCGGTTTTTGTATCTTCGCACATGGTGCGCCAGCATATCGTTTTCCCCCCAAAGATACAGATGCCCGGGAACAAAAACAATGAGGGTGCCGCCCGGTTTTAAAATCCTGTTCCATTCTGTCAACGCGTCGCTTTCATTTTCAATGTGCTCCAAAATATCTGATGCAATAACTACATCGAATTTTCCATCAGTATATTTGGTGCCGCGCGCGTCCCCGAGCATTACTTGAGACAACCCTTGTTGGCGCGCATGCTCGACGCAGAGTGGATCAAAGTCAATGCCGAAAAGTGAACGAAATCCCACGGCTTGGAGATCGCTTAACAAATATCCGCCTCCCGTACCGATATCAAGTACTGTACTCGACCGCGGGATGTGGGAGAGGAGGCGTACGATGCAATCACGTCTGCCGGTGTGCCACCAATAATTTTTTTCTATGCGGAGCCGCTTTATTTGATATTGGGTATCCATGAAATATTTAGTATAGCATTTTCTGCTCGTGGTTGTTGAGGTTTTGGTAAGTATTGCGTTGATTTTTGCTTTTGAAAAGAGTAGAATTCGCGGTACAAAATAGAAGCTATGGAAAAGGATCGCGCGCTTTTTTGGGGAATCGCGGGCACAAAAATAATACTTCTGGCGCTTTTTGTTTTGTTCTTTGGAACATCGGCCCTTGTCTGGAGCGACTCAACGACGTTCCTCCGTTTGGGGCGCGGTATTTTTATGGGACAGGGATTTGTATACACGCAGGAGGGTTCGCTCGAGTTTATCCCAGCAACAACACGCACGCCACTCTATTCGGTCTTTATCGGATTCTTTGATGTATTTGTTCCGTATGGCAGGATTGCCGTATCAATAATCCAGGTATTTGTTGCGGCCGCAAACGCGTATTTCGTGTTTAAAATTGCGCGTATGTTTTTGCCAGAGAAATGGGCGCTCGCGGGGGCGATACTTTTTTCTTTCGAGCCGCTCGTAGCTGTTACCAATATGCTTATCCTTCCCGAAACAATACTCACGTTTTTTATACTTATCTTTGCATATTTTTTTCTCCTCTTTATGCAAGATGGCAGAAGATCCTTGCTTGTATATTCTGCCCTTGCCCTTGCTCTTGCGGTTTACACAAAGCCGGTCGCGTATTACCTCTTTATTATTCCGCTTGCGGTACTGGTGATAAAAAGACGCTTTTATGCTGTGGGCATTTTTGCCGGTATTTTATTTCTTTTGTTCTTGCCATGGATGGTGCGAAATTACGGACTTGTTGGTTCTTTCAGTATGACGACAAATGATTCTGGCAATATTTGCAGTTGGGAACTGGTTGGTGTGCTTGCTACAAAATACCGCATTGATTCAAGCGATTTTACGACACTCTACGCTCTTCCTGAGTATGCTGAAGTCTACGCGCGCTGTACGGGGTCGTTTTCTGCCCTCTCGATTTTTATGACTGAATATAGAAAGGAATTTTTTATAACAAGCGCTCTCGGAACACTTGCTTTTTTGACTAATGATGGGTACAGCGCGTTTTTTGAGAAATCATCGGAAGAACAGGTAAAAATCCATCACAATTATCTGACGCCCGCGGTATTTACCAACGCTGACTGGTGGTCGAAGATCAAAGGCGCTTTTTTCGAACTTGAGCTTTACGAACGTATCGTGGTCCTTGGCGGGAAAATATTTTGGGTACTTATTTTTTTCTTTATGATTTTCTGTATTTTAACAAAACGATCAGAAGAAGTTCGGTTCCTTGTTTTTATTATTTTCTATTTTCTTGCGGTGAGTGTTGTGAGCACGGGGTATGGGGTAGGAGCCCGTCTTCGTATTCCGGTTGATTCTTTTCTCATTTTACTTGCTTTTTCTGGTTTTCAACAGCTTTTCCACAGATTACGCATATAGAGTCGAAAGAATCACAATCAAGACAAAACAAACTTATCCACAGATTTCTTTGCTTTTATGCTTTTACTTTCTGTAAGATTAAAGAAAAAGAAGGCTTCGTCGGGCCTTTATCGTTGGTTAATTTACTATAAATAACTTTATTAATAAGCTTTTTGTTTCAGAATTATGAACAGTAATGAAAAAACCCTTATTATTGGCAGTAAAGAAGTAATTCTTGTACTTGGTGCGTTCATGTTGGCCGCGTTTCTCTTTATATCCTTCAGTGTTTGGGCAACAACCATAGGAACGAATGTCGATTCAACAGGTACTTTGGGAGCCGCAACAAGCACCCCGTGGGGGACACTTACGGTAGATCAAACGGCAACGCAAGGCAGAATTGATCCTACTTTTGTTGTTGGTGATAACGCGTCAACAACGCCGTTTATTTTTGTCTCACCCAAAGGAATAGTTGCTTTTGGCACAAAGACGCCATCGGCACTCTTTCTCGCGCAAGGTGATGTCGTAGCACACAGCGATGTATATGTTGCCGGAGGACTCGGTGTTGCGAATGCAACGACAGCGAATGGCGATCTCATTGTTGGAACGAATCCCATTATGACTTTCATGAAAAATGGCCGGTTAATCGTAGGCGCAAGCACAACTGCACATACCGGAGGTGCTACAGTTAATAAATTTGTCTTTGATGGTGGGGATGCTACGTTCTCGTCCGGTGGCACAGGCACGACGACATTTAGCATTCTTACCGAAGCTGCCCCCGATGGCGCAAACTCCTGTATTGAAATGAGTTCTGATGGATTGACATACACACTTATGATCAATGGTGCCGGCAGTGGTGTGCTGGTTAGCCAGGGTACCTGCGACAATTGATTCGTTGTCTGTTAATTAAAAAACAGAATATGATCAATTCAACGTACAAAGTTATACGGATGCTCGGTGTCGCGTTGGTTGTGTTTACCGCTGGAATCGGTGTTGCATACGCGGCAACAGTTAGTCAAGATGTCACGTTGCAGGTGACTGCGCCGGGCGGCGGGAGTACACGAAATGTCACCCTCAAATCAGGTTCGTCTTTTGATTCACTGACTGTAAGTGGCTCCACAATGGCGTTTACGCTCTCTGGTTCACAATCTGTGAGTCTTACAAGTAGCAGTCTTGATTTCAATAACGATCAAAATGTTTCATCCTCATGTGGCAGTCTGACCGTTACAGCGAGCCAAGCATCGACGATAAACATCGAGACAGGAGGTAACTGCTCGGGTGGCGGTGGCGGTGGCGGTGGCGGTTATACACCCTACACACCTCCTTCACCTCCAGCTACTACGACTCCGGAGCCGGAGCCATCAACAACTGAATCTACTCCTTCTTCTTCATCTTCTTCGAGTGCGGAGCCAACTCCATCTACGATACCTCCCCCTTCTTCAGTCTCTACAGAAACAACACCGACGACACCGGTTCAAACAGTTTCTTTTCCAATTCCTTCAACGGAGCTCGAGCTTGGTATGGAGAATGACGAAGTAACAAAACTCCAGGAGCTTCTTGCGTCCGAGCCCGAAATTTATCCCGAGGGCCGCGTGACGGGCTATTTCGGAGAACTCACACGAGCAGCAATCCGAAGATTCCAAGAACGGCATGGTTTGCCGCCGGTAGGACGTGTAGGACCTCTCACGCTCGCAAAACTGAATGAAGTATATGGTGGGGGAGTTTCCCAAACACCACCGCCTACTTCTGCTTCTACTCCTGCCCTTTCACCAACCTCGCTCTTTGAGAGAGAAATGGAGCTTGGGGCTGAAGGGGACGACGTGACACAGCTACAAGCATTACTTGCAGGAGACTCCGATCTTTATCCGGAAGGGAAGATAACTGGTTACTATGGGCCTCTGACACAAGCAGCAATCCGAAGATTCCAAGAACGGCATGGTTTGCCGCCGGTAGGACGTGTAGGACCTCTCACGCTCCAAAAACTTACCGAGGTGTATGGTAATGTTACGCTTCCTCCTGCGCCCCAGGTAACCGAGCCGACAACACAAGCGCCACTCCCGTTACCCCCAGTTACCTATTCACAATCAGGTTCGGTGCCAATCCCAACGGCAGAACTTGATCTTGGCATGGAGAGTATCGAGGTAGCAAAGTTGCAGGTACTTCTTGCTAAAGATTCCTCGATATATCCGGGAGGAAGTGTAACTGGTTACTTTGGAGCGGATACCTTTGAGGCAGTGAAGCGGTTTCAAGCGCGATATGGTTTGCCAACGGTCGGTCGCGTAGGATCCGCAACGCTTGCAAAATTGAAAGAAGTATTCGATTCCGAATAGAATCTATTTAGCGTTGCGCTTTTGAAGACATCGTGGCACAATGAATGCCACGATGTCTTCGTTTGAAAAAGGTTTTCTATTTTTTGTTTGGGGAGGGATCTTCTTGTTGCTCCTTACGCCACTCGTTGTCTCACAAAGTTTTTTCTTTCCTTTTATAACTGGAAAGAACTTTTATTTTCGTATTATCACGGAGTTAATTTTTGGCGCATGGGTTGCGCTCGCGCTTCTCCGGCCTGAATATCGTCCCCGCAAAAGTCCGCTTTTAATTGCTTTTTCCGCATTCATTTTTGCTCTTTTGCTTGCAACTGCTTTTGGGGTAAACCCGTACCATAGTTTTTGGTCAAATTTTGAGCGTATGGATGGGTTTATTACCCATATTCATCTTTTTGCCTTGTTTTTGGTAATTGCACATACGCTTCGATCAGAAAGGGAATGGTTTATTTTCTTGAATGTTTCCATTGGCGTAAGTATGATCGCGGCGGCGCATGGATATCTTCAGAGTGTTGGTAGCGCAGAAATTCTTGGTGGCGGCAGACCCTACGCGCGCTTGGGAAACTCTATCTATCTCGCCGTGTACCTCATGTTCCATTTATTTTTTGTTGGGGTGTTGTTTTCTCGTATGCGATCATGGATGTTGCGTGCGCTCTACGCGCTCATTTTTATTTTCGAGTTTTACGTATTTTTTCTTGCCGCAAGCCGCGGCGCGCTCATCGGTTTTAGCGCGGGCGTACTTGTGGGCGGTTTTTTACTGCTCATTCTTTCAAAAAATAAGATCGTCCGTGCAATCGCGGGCACTGCCGTCGTGTTTATCTTGGGATTTTCTGCTTTTGTTTTTTCTGCGCCACAAAATTCTCTTATCGTGAAAAGTGATTTATTGCGCCGGTTATCATCCGCCGCCGTTGAGGATCTTGGCGAAAGTCCGCGCGTAATGATTTGGGAAGTTGCGCTCCGAGGAGTTAAAGAGCGGCCGCTTTTCGGCTGGGGACCGGAAAATTTTCTCTACGCGTACGCTCGCTTTTATGATCCCGATCTTTTTGGAAACGAGCCGTGGTTTGATCGTGTCCATAATATGCTTTTGGAGTGGCTCGTTGCAACGGGTGTCGTTGGATTCGCCTTGTATCTTTTCGTATTTATCAGTTTCTCGTGGTTAATTTGGAAGATGGCACGCGCCGGGCGCATGCTTTATGGAACGGCAATTCTCTTTTTTGCGTTGATCGTTGCGTATATCATTCAAAATATTTTTGTCTTTGATAATATCATGACCTACATTCTTGTTGTGGGCGTGTTTGCCTATGCGCATTCTACTTTTGTGTATTTGCCCGGGAGTGAGCGCACCGAGTATAAGAAATATTCTGTAACGCCCGCGCATCAAGCGGGAGCGGCAGCAAGCATTATGGTGATGGTTATTGTGGCATATATGCTTAATGCAAAACCTATACAAGTTGCGGCGCAGATTATCACCGGCCTCGAGGCATTCAAATCCGCAGACTCTCAACGCGTCATCCGTGATTTTCAGACAGCAATCGATCTTGATACGTTTGGAACCACCGAGACCCGGGAACGAATTGCTGACACCATCGTGCAGATTGCACTGAGTGTTGATAATCTAAACCAGCAATATCTGAATCTTCTAGATTTTAGTATCAGTGAGATGGAAAAAGAATTGCAAGAAAACTCGAGCCCAAGAATTCTCCTGTTTCTGGGTAAACTCTACACGATTCGCGCGAACCTTACTGGTAAGGATGCGGACAAGGCGGAGGCGACCTACCTCGAGCTCCAACGGATCGCACCCAATTACGTGCAGACATATCTTGGGCTTGCAGAGCTTTACTTAATAACCGGTAAGAGCGATAAAGCGGTGGAATCTGTTCGGACTGCTTACTCGCTTCCGGAGAAACATGCAACATTGGGGTCATTGTATTATCCCGTTCTCTCTGTCTACGTGCTCGCGGGGGCTTATAATGATGCGCTGAATCTTGTTGATGTTTACCGGACGACAACACAAAGTCCTCTTATGCATCCGGTATCGTCGCACAATGAAATTGTGATTCTCATCCGGCGCGCACAAAGAAGTGGCGCAATTGGCGGCAGACTAAAGCTTTTCGAAGAGATGAACCGTCTGTTTGTTGAGGACTATGGTTACCCGCAGCCAGCATTGCTCGGTGAGATGATAAATCTCTATAAGTCGGTGGGAGACACGGGACGGGCGGCAGAATTGATTCGGCAGTATGCTACACCGGAAATGAAAGAGAGGGCGCGTATTGATGCAGAAAAAAACCGGAATGAACGCTCTGCGGCTATTGTCAACGATTTTCTTAAAAGTCTTGAAGCGCTTCCCTGACATTCTGAAAATAATTCTATATGCGACAGTGTTTTTCCTGCCGCTTGTTTCCTCGAGATTTTTTTACTTTGGATCGACGTTCACAAAAACGATCTTTTTTACCACGATGGTTGAGATCACGTTTGTCTTGTGGATATCCCAGCATTCTTGGAAACCACAGAAGTTTTTTAGCCCGTTTTTTGTGGTGGTCGGTATTTTTTTTCTCTCGTTCATTATTTCTTATCTGACTGGTGTTGATATGGTTCAGTCGCTGTGGTCGAACTATGAGCGCATGATGGGTATCTGGACTCTCGGACACGTATTTGTTTTTTTTATTATTCTTTCAACCTCATTCAATCAGGAACAAGACTGGGCGTGGATGTTTCGTGTTATGGCGCTTTCGGCTCTTGTTGTGTCGCTTGTCGGGGTTATACAGTTTTTTGAGACAGGAACCTCAACACGGATTACATCAACAGTTTCAAATTCAGCTTTTCTTGCGACCTATCTTTTACTTTCATCAAGCGCGCCTTTCATACTTTTTATACATGGAAAGAAAATTAATGCGGTATCGGTTGGTTGGTTCTCGGTACTTACTCTTATCCTTTTCGTTCTTGTTCTAACTGGCACGCGCGGGGCGATGCTTGGCACTGGCATTCTTTTTATGGTTGCCGCTCTTATGTTTCTTTTCTTCGGTCCGTCCCGCGAGGCAACTCTGGGTCTTTCTAACACCACTGCGAAAAAAATAGTCACTGGTCTTTTTGCCATTTCTGTTCTTGGTGTTTTGTTGGGCGTTGTGTTTCGTGGTTCACTTGTCAATTCCTCGTTTAACCCCCTGCGGCGTCTTGCTTCCGTTTCTTTTTCAAGTCCGGCAGTCGAAGGACGAGTGCTTGCATGGCGCGTTGGTTGGGAGGGGTGGAGAGAACATTTTTTGTTTGGATGGGGGGTAGGAAATTACAATATTTTGTTCGACCGCTACTATGATCCGAGATTGGTTGACCAAGAGCCGTGGTTTGACCGCGCGCACAATTTTGTCGTTGATTTTGGGGCGAGTACCGGTATACTCGGACTCTTTGCATATTTTGCGCTCTTTGTTCTCGCGATCCGAACAGCGAGAGATGCATGGCGTCGGGGCCGGGTGTCGTTTTGGGTGTTTGTGATCGTGAGCGCGACTTTCACCGCACACCTTTTTCAAAGTCTTTTTGTATTTGATACGCTCTCTTCGCTCGTGGTGCTCTTTGTACTGTTTGCTTATATACAAGGTTTAAGCATGGAAGAAAGGGGGGAGTTTACGCAGAAAAAATGGACTCCGCAATTTTTTGTGTATCCAGCGCTTGCATTAATGTTCTTGCTTTTCTATCTTGGGACATGGAAACCTGCACAGGAATCACGAGTTGGCTTACAGGGGTATCAGGCGTTTGCGGCGGGCCAGGATGCGCGCGCAAAAGTGCTTATCGAACAAGCTCTTCTGTACGACACTTATGGCAATATTGACGTCCGGCGAAGTGTTGCTGAATATGTTTTTGATTTTCTAAAAGCCGGCGGATACTCGCGTACTTCTTCGAGAGTCCGCAACGAAGATGAGATGAAGGGCGTTATAGATTACGCAATTGCAAAGATGGAAGAGAATATTCAGGAACGGCCCATGGATGTAAAATGGCGCATGTATCAGGGACAGCTTTACAATCTGGGTGCTATAATTTTTTCGGAACCAAATCAGGAATTTGCCCGCGCGGCCGAGCAGAGATTTCTGGAATCGAGAGAGTTATCGCCCGGGCGGCCGCAAATTTATCTTGAGATTGCACAAGCGCGCAAGATTCAGGGTAATATTTCGGGAATGTGGGAAATCCTTGACGATGGTACCCGTCTTGCGCCAACATATAGAGCAATGCATTATAATGCGCTCGCGCATGCGATTGACTTGAAAGACCTCGTGCGAGAAAAAAAAGAAATTGAATATATTTACCGCTCCGAGGCGTTTCCTGATTACCGGACAATTACGGAAGCGTACTTTAGAGCTGGGCGTTTTGGGGATGCTGTTCGTGTTCAGAAGGATCATATCGCCCGAAAAGAACCGGGTCTTGGTAAAGAATATAAAAACGAAGAGATCGCGGCGCTTTATAAAGATCTCGCCGCTCTCGAGCGTGGTGCAGGTAACAAGGTCGGGGCGCGCGATGCGGCGCTCCGTTATGGGGAGTTAATGCCGGAAAAAAGGGCAGAAGTTGAGGCCTTTTTAAGAAGTTTGGGGTTTTGATATTGTTATGAATAATTCTCAAAAAATGTCAGTCGGTATTATTGGAATCGGCATGGTCGGCCGCGAGCTTGCCCGTTATTTTCAGGAGATGCGGGGTTACGAACGGGGGAAAGATTTATACCTTTATGATATAGATCCCAAAAAATCCTACAGCGATGACGTAATGAAAGGGGAAGTGATATTTGTATGTGTCCCTACACCTCGAAGTCATGACGGGTCGTGTAATACAACAGCTGTCGATAGTGTCGTTGCGTCGTTTAAAGAACCGCGGATCGTGGTGATCAAATCAACCGTCCCGCCCGGGACCACCGAAGAACTCCAAAAGAAACATCCTCAACATAAACTGCTTTTCAATCCAGAGTTTTTGACGGAGTCTCAAGCATGGCATGACATGGTGAGGCCTGACCGTCAGATTGTTGGATTTACTGCGTTGAGTAAAGATGCGGCGGGCCCAGTTCTTTCTTTGTTGTCCCATGCGCCTTTCATGTCACCATGGGGTTCGGGGTACCAAAGACATCAGCTTTCGGCGACGGAAGCTGAAATAGCGAAGAATTATGGTAATGCGTTTTTTTCAGTAAAGGTTATATTTGCAAATATTATTGCGTCATCATGCGAGGCACTTGGGAAAAAACAAGGAGAAAATAGTATTGAAGATCCTGTGGTGAACTACGAAAATGTTCGGATGGCGCTTGCGGCCGACTATCGCATCGGTGCATCGCATCTGAATGTATATCATGATGGATATCGCGGATTTGGGGGATATTGTTTGCCCAAGGATCTTGATTCGCTCATCACCTTTTTGGATTCTCTCGGTGTTGATTCCTCACTCTTAAAATCAGCGCGCACGTACAATCATGCGCTGTTGGTGTCACAGGGACTCACCCAAGATCGTGTAAGTTCCCACGGGTTTAATCATGATAACGGTTCTTCTACCGACCCTGTTGAGAAAGGATAACCATCAGTGTTTTGAGTACGATCGCAAGATCAAGACCGAGGTCTCGGTTTTTGATGTAAAAAAGATCATACTGTAATTTCAAAAGCGTTTCTTCTTTTGAGGCGTAGTAGTAAGGCGGGTTAATTTGCGCCCAGCCAGAAAGGCCAGGACGGATGAGGTGCCGTACGTCATAGAAGGGGATCTCTTTACGTAAGCTCTCCACGAATTCTGGTCGTTCGGGACGCGGTCCAATAAACGAAAGCTCGCCCCAGATAATATTCCATATTTGCGGAAGCTCGTCGATTCGTGTTGAACGCAGTATTTTTCCGGCGCGCGTGACACGCGTGTCATTGGTTTGGGACCATTGGGCGCCGTTTTCTTCCGCAAGCCCGTCAGATGAAAGCGCAATCATCGTTCGATATTTATAAATCGTAAATGGTTTTCCATAACGGCCCACGCGCTTTTGTCGGATAAAAATAGGTCCCGAAGAATCGATCTTGATCAAAATCGCGATGAGCGGGAAGAGAATAATCGCTCCAAGCCCGATCACGGTTGCGAGGACAATATCAAGAATTCTTTTTACGCCTTCGAAAAATGTTTTTTCAGTTTCGGCGAGGTTCTCCAAAAACCATATCTTTGAGATGAGCGATACAGGAACTTTCCCAAGGATTTGTTCGTAAAACATCGAAGCATCGATAAACCGGATTCGGTTATGAAGGGCTTCATAGAGCGTTCCGATGAGCGCCGTATTTGAGTGTGCTTCTCTTGGTGCAACTACAATATCGATTTTTTGGTCTCGGATGAGCGATAAAATACCCGCTTGGGTGTCTGTGATTCGCGCGGCGATAGAGTATCCAAGCTGGGGGTATGAAAAAATTGTATGTGCGAGTTCTTCAATGTCTGGGGAAGAACCCAAAAGAGCGATTCGAATTTTTGATGTATGTTTGCTGGCCGAGGTAAAAAACAGTCTCCATCCAAGAAGCCCGAGAAGCGTAAAAAGTACCGTTAGAACAAGGTTTGTTTTTGGGGTTATCGTCAGCGCGGGGACGAAATAGAAAAGAGACATTGCGACAAGTCCTCCAGCGAACATTGACGAGACTGCTACTTTCAGCGTTTTCTGATAATTGCTGGTCGTACGGACTTCGTAGAGTCCGGCTATATAAAAGATAAGCACCCAGATAGAGAAAACGATGATAAATGGGAAAATATGGATCGGTATTTCATTAGCAAATTTTACGGGTCCATAGCGGACGAAGAGTGCGATGGTGAGTCCAATCCAAAAGATTACAATATCCCCGACAATAAGCATCAATGTTCGATAAGTTCCAAGCGACATACGCCAACCAGTATAGGTGTCTTAATATTAATTATCAAATATGTTCGAGGTTCGAGTAGGTCCCGTCCACAGGACCGCTCTTGACAAATAATACCTCGGGTACTATAATGTCTCATATGTGAGTGTTTGGTGTATTAAGCATCGACTCTTATATGTCCGTGCAAAACCCCCCTTTCGGGGGGTTTTGTATTTTTTTATCTCGCGAGCGGTTGGATTTTGCCTGCCTCTGGTGCGTATAGTATAGTGGTGGTATAGATGCCTCGGTGGGGAGGGCCGATGAAGCTGGCACTCACATAAGGACATATGTGTGGAGTATGACCCTTTATCGGCCCTCTCTGGCGAGGATTTTTATGGCAATAAAAGAACACGTTGATTTAAAACCCTATACGTATTTCAAGATCGGCGGTGAGGCGCGTTTTTTGTCGGAGGTGAAAAACATTGAAGAGCTGAAAGAAGCGGTTCATTTCGCGAAGGAGCATAATCTTCCTTTTGTCGTACTCGGTGCGGCGTCAAACATTTTGATTGCGGATTCCGGATACCGTGGAGTTGTAATACGTGTGCTTCTCCGTGGTATCCAGCGCGACGGCACCCGTCTTGTTGTTGAAGCGGGAGTACCAGATGCCGTTGCCGTCCGGCGTTCTCTCGACGAGAAACTTTCGGGATTTGAATGGGCTATTGGAATTCCGGGAACCATTGGCGGTTCTGTACGCGGGAACGCCGGGTGTTTTGGCGGTGAAATGAAAGATGTTGTTGAACGGATTCGTTTTTTTGATGCGCGCTCCGGAGTGGTTGAAGAAAAAGATAATGCATTCTGCCGATTTGCTTATCGTGAGAGCGTGTTCAAACACTCGCCGCATTTGATTATCCTCTCGGTAACGCTCTCGCTGCACGAGAGAGATCCGGATACAAGCCAAAAACTGGTACGTAAATATTCATCTCTTCGTTCTGATGCCCAGGATATTGGATCATCTTCCGCCGGATGTGTTTTTAAGAATGTTCCGTGGCCGGATGATGAAAAAAAACGTGCGCGGCTTTTGTGGTTAGTTCCCGATCTCGCTGAGTTTTCCAAGTTTCCAACGATACCGATTGGTTTTTTGGTTGACCACCTTGGGCTCAAGGGAAGAAAAATTGGCAACATTAGCATTTCAAAGAAGCACGGGAACTATCTCATAAACAACGGCGGGGCGACCGCGGAAGAGGTTATTATGATGATCGGGATGATAAAGGAATATATCCACCGAAAATTCGATTTGTATCCGGAAGAGGAGATC
>MHOB01000024.1:21057-22724 GCA_001821795.1 Candidatus Ryanbacteria bacterium RIFCSPLOWO2_12_FULL_47_9c | reverse complement strand
AGGAAGAGGTGTTGCTTGAGCTTGAACTTGCTCGTACTACGCGCCATCATCGCAAAGGGCAGGTGTGGTTCGCGGAGGCGAATCTCAAGCTTGGCAAGCATCTTATTCGCGCGGAACACGAAGGTGAGGGGCCACACGAGGTTATTGATCTTGTTGAAAATGAGCTCACGCGGGAGATCAAGTCGTTCAAGGAAAGAAGCAAGACGAAAGAAATCCGTGGCGCCCGCAAACTCAAGCGGATGTTGAAGCGGGTATAATTACGCCGCTTTAAAATACGCCTCTTTTGTTGTAGAATAGAGTCCTTATGTCGATTCTGAATGCATTTTTTGGAGATACCAGCGCGCGGGAATTGAAGCGGTTTGCTCATGTGGTTGATGAGATCAATGCGCTTGAAGGGGAGTATGGGAAAAAATCACAGGATGAGATGCGCGCGGAAATTCAGAAATATCGCGAGCAAGCTTGTGCGCTTGAACATGAGAGCCAGAAAGAGTATTTGAGCGAGATTTTGCCGCGCATTTTTGCTATGGTCCGCGAGGCGTCGAAGCGTACGCTGAAAAAACGGCATTTTGATGTCCAGCTTATTGGCGGTATGGTACTCCATGATGGTAAAATCGCCGAGATGCGCACGGGTGAAGGGAAAACGCTCGTTGCAACTCTTCCTGCGTCGCTCAACGCGCTTGTAGGTCGTGGTGCGCACGTGGTGACAGTCAACGATTATCTCGCCCGGCGCGATACTGTTTGGATGGGTGAGGTTTACCATTTTCTTGGACTTACCGTAGGTTGTATCAATCATGAGGCGTCCTATATTTATGACCCGCATTTTAAAGAGGGAAGTAAGGAGGATAAAATGCGCGATGAGCTTGGAAGTTTCAAGGTGGTACAGGAATTCCTTCGGCCATGCAATCGCCAGGAAGCGTATGCCGCGGATATTACCTATGGCACAAACAACGAATATGGTTTTGACTGGCTCCGCGATAACCTCGAGATTTCACTGGATGGAATGCGCCAGCGGTACCATTATTTCGTGGTTGTTGATGAGGTTGATTCAATTCTTATAGATGAGGCGCGCACACCTCTCATTATTTCGGCGCCGGACGATGAAGCAGCTGATCTTTATAAAGTGTTCGCACAAATCGCTCCCCGGTTGAAAAAAGACCTTGACTACACAATCGATGAGAAACATCGCGCAGTATTGGTGAACGACGAGGGCATTTCCAAAGTAGAAAAACTTCTTGGAGTTCCGGATATTTACAGCGGTAAGGGTGTGCGCTATGTGCGGCATCTCGAACAAGCATTGCGCGCGGAAGCGCTTTTTCAGAAAGATCGCCATTACGTTGTAAAAGACGACCAGATCGTTATTGTAGATGAGTTTACGGGCCGTCTCATGCCCGGGAGGCGCTGGTCGGAGGGCTTGCATCAGGCGATCGAAGCAAAAGAGGGGGTTATGATACAGAAAGAGTCTCGCACGCTCGCAACAATTACGTTTCAAAATTATTTCCGGATGTACGAAAAACTTTCAGGTATGACGGGAACCGCGAAAACCTCGGAGGAAGAGTTCCAGAAGGTTTACAATCTCGATGTGATTGTGGTGCCTACGCATATGCCGATGATCCGCAAAGATCATTCAGACCGTGTTTACCAAACCGAAAAAGGAAAGTTTATTGCTG
>MHOB01000024.1:4103-21048 GCA_001821795.1 Candidatus Ryanbacteria bacterium RIFCSPLOWO2_12_FULL_47_9c | reverse complement strand
AGGTTAAAGCGCGGTATCAGAAGGGACAACCGGTACTCCTCGGAACGTCGTCGATCGAAAAAAATGAAATCCTTTCGGAGTACCTCAAACGCGAGGGCGTGCCGCATAATGTGCTCAATGCAAAAAATCATGAGCGCGAGGCAGAGATTGTCGCGCAGGCGGGGCGCAAGGGGGCGGTTACGCTTGCTACAAATATTGCGGGTCGCGGTGTTGATATTATCTTCGGGGGAAATCCACCCGACGAAAAAGGAGCGGAAGTGGTTCGAGAGGCGGGCGGCCTTTTTGTGCTTGGCACGGAACGCCACGAGGCGCGCCGTATTGATAACCAGCTTCGGGGCCGCGCGGGCCGCCAGGGCGACCCGGGCGAGAGCCAGTTTTTTCTTTCGCTCGAAGATGATCTTTTGCGCATTTTTGCTTCCGAACGTATCAAGAATCTTATGGGGAGGATGGGTATGCCGGAGGATGAACCCATTGAGGCAAAACTTGTTTCGAAATCAATAGAACAAGCGCAAATAAAAATTGAGGGATTCCATTTTGATTCTCGCAAGCATCTTTTGGACTATGACAATGTTCTTTCAAAACAGAGAAACGCGGTATACCGCATGCGCCGCGAGATGCTTGGCGCGACACCCAGTGCAATAGATACAAAGATAAAAGAAATACTCGGGGAATTTACGCGCTCGGTACTTGCGTCGCACGAGACACGCGAAGAGGCGCAAAAAACCATCAATGCGGTTATGGCGCGCGAAGACAAGTTGCTTCTTCCACCCGAGAACACCGATGTTCCCGAGGAACTCGATACGGTGCTTGAGGCGGAATACCAAATGCGCGTCCAGAAAGATAAAGACAGTTTTCTTGAGAATGCCCGCGCACTCTTTTTACAAATTATTGATATGCTCTGGCGGGATCACTTGGAGGTGATGGAGTATATGCGTTCGTCAGTGGGGCTTCGCGCATACGGCCAGCGTGACCCGCTTGTGGAATACAAAAACGAAGGCCACCGGCTTTTTAAAGAGTTCAACGCCAATATGACGAATCTCTTTGTGCAGAATCTTTTTAAGATGGGTGTTGCGCAACCTCTCCATGTACATCAGCCGCGCATGATTACCAATGAACAAAAAAACGTCGCCAGTCGCATACTTGGAAACTCGGTTTCCAAGTCGGAGAGAGTTGGGAGAAACGACCCCTGCCCATGCGGGAGTGGGAAGAAATATAAGAAGTGTCATGGGGCATCATAATACTTAAGGCTGCCTTTGGTAATACGTATGGAAACGGGAAGAAGTATAAGAAGTGTCATTGGGCATAAGACTATGAAAAAACTGCTAACACTCTGTATAATTCATCAACATCCGAAGGTATTGCTCGGCATGAAAAAACGCGGATTCGGGGCGGGTCGATGGAATGGTTTTGGTGGTAAGGTGGAAAAGAGTGAAACTATAGAGGAGGCGGTTGCCCGTGAACTTAAAGAAGAGGCAGGCCTTGAAGCTGTGGAGATAACGAAAAAAGGAGTGGTTGATTTCGAGTTTGAAAATGATCCCAAGATTCTCGAGGTGCATATTTTTCACGTCGCGAAGTTTAAGGGAAGTCCCAAAGAAACTGAAGAAATGAGGCCGAAGTGGTTTCATGTCAACGAAATACCTTTTGAACAAATGTGGTCTGATGATGTTCATTGGATGCCTCTCCTTTTGAGCGGTAAGAAGTTTAGAGGAAGATTTCTTTTTGATAAACCGTCTAATGCCGAATATTCGTCAAAGATTCTCGATAAAGACTTATTCGAAGTGGAGGAAATATAAAACATGAAGATAGGAATTATTGGGAGCATGCATTTTAGTGAGAAGATGCTTGAGATTGCGGAAAATCTTAAGGCGTTTGGTCATGAGCCGCTTCTCTCAAATTTTGTTGTTTCTTTTTCGGGGAAAAATGACAAAGAGAAAGAGCGATTAAAGCTTGATCAGAAGTTCAACGAAGATGCTATGCGGCGCGATTGGGATACAATGAAAGAAGCGGACGCACTTCTTGTGGTTAACCTCGAGCGACATGGTATACCAAATTACATCGGAGGCAATACGCTTTTTGAATTGGCGGCAGGATATTTTGCTGGCAAGAAGATATTCTTGTGGAACCCAATTCCTGATATTCGCTACTATAAATCAGAAATTGAAGCCGTAAGGCCGATTATCATCAATGGAAATTTATCCAAAATAAGTTAGAGTTTAGAAGTGATACCTAAGACCGCCTTTGGTAATCACGTTGTAACAAATGGCCCGGCCGCTTGACACGGTCGGGCTGCTCGCGCTAGTCGGCTCAACTCACTCTGGTCGGGGCGTTTTCGCGCCAGTTGCGAGGAATGGGAACGCTTTCTCGATCTCCTTCTTGAATCCTGGGTGACCGAGCCCGGCGAGGCGCGTGTCGGCCTCCGCCAAGAGGTTTTCGATTCTCGCTACTCCCTCGAGGCAGTCGATCAGCGCTGCGGGTATCCCGTACCCGAGATCGATGGAGAAGCGAATCCCTCTCTCCGTGACGTGTACTTCCGCTGACGCAAGTGTCTCACCACCATCCGCTGCGCTCATACGATCTCCCAAGGTGCAAAGGAAGCCTCCATTGGCTTATAAAAACAGTGTATACCAAAAATGTTACGAATCGCAAGCAACAGATGTTACAATAAACTATGATAGTTGTGCTTAATTTTGGGAGCCAGTTTGCGCATTTAATTGCGCGGCGCGTGCGGGATCTCGGTGTAAAGGCCGAGATTTTGCCTTTTGACACGCCCGCAAAGCATATTTTGACATTCAAGCCCGCTGGCATTATTTTCTCCGGCGGCCCAGCATCGGTGCTGGAAAAAAGAAGCCCGCGGCCCGCGCGCGGAGTATTTCACCTTGGCATCCCGATTCTCGGCATCTGTTATGGTGAACAGGTAATGGCTGAAATGCTTGGCGGAAAGGTATCAGCGGGCCTCCGGCGCGAGTTCGGTAAAGAGATGCTTGTTATCGGCAGGAAAGGAGAGCTTTTCAATGGTCTTGGTAAAAATGAGGTCGTTTGGTTTTCTCATGGCGACCAAGTTGTAAAGATTCCAAAGGGTTTTGTGCGCTTTGCCTCTACGCATGATTGCTCAAATGCCGCGATTGCAGACAAAACTCTCAATTTTTATGGCATCCAGTTTCATCCCGAAGTGACCCACACAAAAAACGGCACAAAAATCCTTTCAAATTTTCTTTTTAATATATGCCACGCCAAAAAAGATTGGAGAGTTGCAGATTTAAAGAAAAATCTCATCGGCGTGTTTAAAAATCATATCGGCAGTGATCATGTATTGGTCGGCATTTCTGGCGGTGTTGATTCGCTTGTTGCCGCCACAGTTTTACATAAAGCAATCGGCAGTCAGCTCCACGCTGTTTTTGTTGATACTGGGCTATTGCGTGAGAATGAAGCTCGTGATGCCGCCTTATCTTTGCGGGCGCAAGGTTTTCAAAATCTCCGCGTTATGCCCGCGGAGGCAGTATTTTTGCGGCGCCTATGCGGCGTACAAGACCCCGAGCAAAAACGCAAAATTATTGGCCATACCTTTATTAAAATTTTTGAGCGTGTTGCAAAACGCGAATTTCGGCGGTATCCGATAAAATATTTTGCGCAAGGTACGATTTATCCGGATCGCATTGAATCTGCGGAGCCGTCTAGGCATGCATCAAAGATCAAGAGCCACCATAATCTTACATTGCCTGAAAAACTTGATTTTGAAATTATTGAGCCGCTTCGTGATTTATACAAAGACGAGGTCCGCCGCTTGGGGCTTCTGATGAACTTGCCGAAAAATCTTTTGTGGCGGCATCCATTTCCGGGGCCGGGGCTCGCGGTGCGCATTGTGGGCGAAGTAACGCGCGAGCGCCTAAAAATTCTTCGCGAAGCCGATGCCATTTATCTTCAGGAGCTTCAAAGAGCCAATGAATATGATAAAATTTGGCAGGCATTTGCTGTGCTTTTGCCGCTCAAGACCGTAGGCGTGATGGGTGATGCGCGTACCTATGAATATATTGTTTCGCTTCGTGCGGTTGATTCGATTGACGGCATGAGCGCCGATTGGCACAAGATGCCGCAGGACTTGCTTGAGCGGATCTCGAGCCGTATTGTAAGAGAAGTGCGCGGCGTCAATCGTGTGCTTTACGATATTACCCAAAAGCCGCCAGCGACCATTGAATATGAATGATAGCAGCAAAACACGAATATGAACGAACAGTTCCCAAATAATCTTGGAAATCCTGAAAAGCCGAAATACCGCAAAACCGAGCGCTTTGAACCGGACGATCCGTTCGGTTCCCTCAACCATCTTTTAGAAGATTACGATTGGGAAGAGTCACGATATATTTTATCAGAGGACCAGCGCGAACGCCTTGAGAGGGCGATTGCCGCGAACAAACCAGAAGAGTCGCCGGTTTTTGAGAAGGTGTTGGAAAATTACGAGGGCAACGTGCTCCGTCCCAACATCATTCATCAAATCTTTGCACTTTTTGACGATATAGAGCAGTTATTACCCGACGATGCTCAATATTTTCGTGAAAAGCTGCGGGGCATTGATGATCGGATCAAAGGGCGTTTCCAATCAATGGCGACAGACGGCGAACAAACCAAAGATGCTGGCGTGCATGTCCCAGTACCGTATGATGTTGTTAAAGACTTGCGTACACTGTTGCTCGAATACCTCGATGAGCTCACCGTGCACGATGAAATAAAAAAGCGCGGTATCACGCAAGAATAAAGTATTGAGAGGCAAGTCGATTTTTGTTAATATGGTTTTCAGAAACTATGGATCAACAGAGCCAAGAATATAAGAAAATGGATCTCAAACGTGGTGTTGACTATATTGGTGTTTGCTGCGTTTTTTACTGTCATGATGGCAAGGGGAAACTTTTGATGCACAAAAGAAGCGAAAAGTGCCGTGACGAAAAAGGAAGATGGGATGCAGGTTCCGGATCGATGGAATTCGGTGAGACGTTTGATGATGCGGTGCGCCGCGAGATCCGCGAAGAATATTGCGCAGACGTGATAGACTTACATCATGCGGGCGTGAGTAGTGTGGTGAGAGAAAGGAATGGTATGAAAACTCATTGGATCGCAGTTGTATTCGCCGCCAAAGTTGCGCCAGAACAGGTACGACTCGGGGATCCGGAGTATATGGATGAAATTGGTTGGTTCGCGCCCAGTGAGCTGCCATCTCCACTACACTCAAAATTTTTTGATCATTTGGAATTAGTGAAAAAGGTAGTTGATTTTTCTTAGATGCAGGGTGTCAACGGCGCGGTTTCTTCAAAGGTGGCGGTTGGAAAAAGCATTATTCACGGTAAGGGTTTATTTGCACAGGAAAGGATTCTTAAAGGGGAGGCGGTTGTCGATTTTAGTAGAGCGGGAGGCGAAATACTCTCTGAAGAAGCGGCGGCTGCTTACTTTGCTCGTGGTAATGATTACTCAATACAAATCGCCGATGACAAGTTTTTTGTTTTGACAGACACGTCGACGCTTGCTGAAGAAGACTTTAGCAACCACTCGTGTGATCCCAACTGCGGTTTTCGCGGAGCATTGCTCGTCGTTGCAATGCATGATATTGAAAAAGGAGAGGAACTCACGTTTGATTACGCGATGGTAGAATCGTCGAGCTTTTACGGACTTAATTGTCATTGTGGGAGCAAACTTTGCCGAGGCGTTGTTCGCGGAGCGATTGGCTGGATCCAGTTCTCCAGAAGCGCTATAAAGGTTATTTCGCTGAATATCTTGAGAAGAAAATAAAGTAAATTATGTCTCTTGTATTTTCTCACTTTGACAAGCATCCGGTGTTGCGGTACGGATTTTCGGAGAAAAGTGACGGTTCAATGTGGCTTGGTTTAAGTGAGCAGGAAATCGCGCGCACGGCGGCAAATCGCACAAAATTTTTTGCAAAAGTTGGCATTCCAGCCGAGCGCGTGGTAGCTGCCAGACTTGCGCACGGTACACAAGTCGCGGTTATAGAAGAAAAGGATTCTGGCCGTGTTGTTGATGAAACCGACGGGCTTGTGACTTCTACCCAAAACCTTTTTCTTTCTGTCACCGGTGCCGATTGTTTTCCGCTTTATTTTTTTGATTCTGATGCGTGCGTTGTTGGTATAGCGCACTTGGGATGGCGCGGCGTGGTTGGCGATATAGTAGGCCGCGCCATCAAAGTTTTGCAGAAGAATTTTAAAATCTCGCCGCAGAATTTGCTTGTCGGCATCGGTCCTGGCATTCGCGCGTGCCATTTTGACATCAAGCCAGAGAACGCGCGTTTTTATAAAACATATCCTGATGCGGTACGAATCGAGGAAGATAGAATATTTGTTGATCTAGTCGCGCTTATTGAAAAACAACTTCAAGAAGGCGGAGTTCGGAAAGGAAATATTGAGGACTGCGGTCAGTGCACGTTTTGCCTTGGCGATATCTATTACTCCTGGCGCCGCGATCGGCCGCGAGGCGGCGTCAATGCCATGGTTGCGTATGTCGGTTTGTTAACCTAATGGCAATGGGTGAAGTTATATAAACAGGTATGTGTGGAATTTTTGGGTACATAGGAAAAAAAGATGCTGCGTTGATTCTTCTTGATGGCCTTGCCACGCTTGAGTACCGCGGGTATGACTCCTCTGGCATCTATGTTTCCGGAGCTGGGAATGTAAAGACAATTGGCGCGGTCGAAAATCTGCGCAAAATAATCCCGAAAAATTTTTATGGAACTTCAGGCATTGCCCATCTTCGGTGGGCAACGCATGGTGAACCAACTGAACGCAATGCCCACCCACATACAGATTGCGCAAAAAGCGTTTGGGTGGTTCACAATGGTATTGTTGAAAATTATAAAGAGCTTGGTGAATTGCTTTCTCTGCGTGGCCATAAATTTCAATCAAGCACCGATACTGAAATTCTTGCCCATCTTGTTGAGGAAGAAATGAAACTTACGAAGGAATTTCCTGCTGCTGTCAGTGCGGCGCTTAAAAAAGTCCGCGGTACCTATGGCGCGGCATTCATGCATGGCGGTGAGCCAAACCTGATTGTCGCCGCTCGCATGGGCGCCCCTGTCGTTATCGGATGCGGGACAGAAGAAAATTTTGTGGCATCCGACGCATCCCCAATTTTGCGGCACACGCGGCATGTTGTGTATTTGCACGATGGCGATGTCGCGATTATGAGGCAGAACTCGCACCATATTCAAACGCTTGAGGGCGCGGCCGCGGGCCGCGCTTCCCACACAATCGAATGGGATGAGGCGCAAGTCCAGAAGGGTGGATACGATCACTTTATGCTTAAAGAGATTATGGAGGCGCCCGGGGTTGTTGAGAACGCGATCCGCGGGAGAATTGTGACCTCGGGGGGACTTGCTAAGTTTGGGGGCCTCGAGGCAGTAAAGGATAAACTCCGAGACGTAAAACGCATTGTCATTGTCGGGTGCGGCAGCGCGTATTATGCGGGGCTTGTTGGCGAGTATATGTTTGAAGAGTGTGCGGGTATTTCCACGGAAGTTGAATTTGGATCAGAATTTCGTTATCGCAAACCGGTGGTCGATGACCATACTTTGTTGCTTGCGATCTCGCAATCTGGTGAGACTGCTGATACGCTCGAGGCGATTCGAGAGGCAAAGCGCAAGGGCGCGCTCGCACTCGGCATTGTTAATACTGTTGGATCTACGATTGCACGGGAATGTGATGCGGGCATTTATAATCACGCGGGGCCCGAGATCAGCGTTGCCTCGACAAAAGCGTTTGTTTCTCAATTAACTATCCTTGCGCTCGTTACAGTATTTTTGGGGCGGCAGCGAAATATGTCACTTGCGACGGGAAGAGAGATTCTTGCGGAACTTACTCAAATACCAGTAAAAATTGATAAAATTCTTCAGCAGAAAGATAAAATTAGAAAACTTATTGCCCGGTATTCTTCATTTCGGGATTTTCTCTACATAGGCCGCAAATATAATTTACCCATCGCTTATGAAGGAGCGCTCAAACTCAAGGAGGTTTCGTATGTGCACGCAGAGGGATACGGGGCGGGCGAAATGAAGCATGGCCCGCTTGCAATGATTGATGAGAATTTCCCCACTGTTGCGATAGTATTTCAGGATAGTGTTTATGAGAAGATGATTTCAAATATCCGTGAGATTGAAGCGCGCAAGGGACCCGTGCTTGCACTTGCGACCGAAGGAGACAACGATGTTAGTGCGCTTGTACGCGATGTGCTTTTTATTCCAAAAACGCTCGAAATACTTTCTCCCATTCTTGCTGTAGTCCCGCTCCAACTTTTTGCTTATTTTAATGCGGTAGAAAAAGGCCACAATGTTGATCGGCCCAGAAATCTTGCGAAGTCCGTTACGGTAGAGTGATTGCTGTTATACACAAGTGACGGTGTAGAAAAGAACCCCGTATGTTAAAATTGGGGCATTACTAAAATAAGAATGTTGTATATGGTAAAGAGATCATTATTTTTTATCGCTTTTGGTTCCTTGGCAGCGACGATCGTATTTGCACAAACCGGTGGACAGCAAGGTCGTTTACAGGATTTGCGGGAACAGAGAAAAGAGGCAATACAGAAAACAGAGGGGGATGTACGCAAAATCCGCACAGAAACTCGCGGATTAAATATGGAAGAACGGAAAAAAGTACGCGATGATATTCGAACTATGCGCGTTGATAAACGTCTTGAGACGCACGAGTTGCAGCGGGAGTTTCGAAAGAATCCCACGCCCGAGGCGCGCGAGGAACTCAAGACAAAGCTCAAGACAAAGAGGGAGGAACTTCATACTGAAGCACAAGATTTAAGGAAGAATTTGCGTGAAGATATTCAGGAGCGCAACCAGGCGCGTCAGGAAAAAGTGAAGGAAGAACATGAAAAGTTAAAAGAGAAATTGAAGTTAATCCGTGATGAGCGCAAAAAAAGATCCGTTGAGAACATTGCGAACAATATCGATAAACTCAATGAACGTTTGGTCGGAAAATTTGAGGAAGCGGCGAATCGTCTTGAAGACATCGCTTTGAAAATTGATTCCCGGGCCGATACCCTTGAGTCTGAAAAGGTAGATGTATCACGCGCGCGGGATGCGTTGAAAACTGCCGAGGACCTTATAGCAAAGGCGCGTGAGCTTATCGGCGCACAAGCATCGAAGACGTATCCCATTAATGTAACTGTGGAGGAAAATCTCGGAGAAAATGTGCGCGCCGCACGCGCTGCTTTTCATGATGATGTAAGTAAAATCCGCCAGACCCTTCACGATGCGCGTGAGGCTTTAAACGATGCAGCATTCGCGCTGAAAAATACCGCGCCGCCAGAAAATGAACCGGAAAATAATTCTAGTGGCAATTAATTACAAGGAAGAATAAATCACCATTATGGATCAACAACAGCAGTCACAAATGCAACAATCCCCAATAATGGCGGGAAACGACAAGCCGGCACAACATTTGCTTATTATTGCTATTTTGGTTGTCGTGCTCATCGTTCTCGGCGGCATTGCGTTTTGGATCTTGTCAAATCGTACGGAACTCGTGGAACCGCCGATGGTTATACAGCAACCGTCGGTTCCGGCTCCTGCCCCAGTTTCTTCACCGAGTGACGACTCGCAGGGAGCTATTGAGCAGGATCTCAATGCCGCGAAAGATCCGGATCTTGACCAGGAATTCAGGGACATAGACAGCGAATTAAATAATCTCTAGGGAAAAGAGCCGAGATATTCTGTCAGATGAAGCCCTGTTTCTTGGAACAGGGCTTCATCTATTGCGTGGGGTGTAAGAGAAAAAAGGATGCGTTCAGAAATAATATTGTTTTGACTCACCCCAAAGATGATGGCGCGGATTTTCCCGGTAAAGGGATCAATCAGTATTCCTCCCGATGAGCCCTGTTGAGCGCTTAGACTTGAACGCGAACGGATGAAGTATTCGTTTGTGCTTATGGTATGCGTCGTTGAAAAAAGCGGATAAAGGTTGTTGAAGATAATTCTGCTTGAGAGAAGTTCGGCCGGGTAAGTAAGGGTAAGCAATACCTCGTCGCGTGCGGATATAGTTTTGTATTCAAGTTCCCAGCTATCAAATATTTCTTTGTCATTTATTTTCCAGAGTGAAAAATCGTAGAGTGCGCGGTCCTCGCTGGAGGTTGCCGCTTTATATGCGCGGGGGATAAAAACAAGCGATGCCTCTCCGAAAGTTTCGGCAGGTGCGCCTCTTCGTACTGTGCACGTTGGCGTATTTTTAATTTCGTCCGTGATATGCGCAGTTGATAGTATGTATCCATCTTTACTGATGATCGCTCCTGTACCGATAATAATCTCGTCGCTATCTTTCGGACACAACAAACTCACTACGGTCCGAAGTCCTTTATTATAGACATCACTTTGTGGGATTGGGTTTTGCGCAGGGGTTGTGGCCGGATTTTGCGTATTTTCGAGTTGGACTCGAACTTTAATGTGATCGGCGATTTGAGGTGTTATATTTCGGACTCCGTTGTTTACTTCTTCTTTAACCCGTTTTTCATTGCTCATGTTTTCCTCAAGGTTCAGTGTTTCGTTGTTATCTATTCCGCGCATTTGGAGTGGGGGATCAAGGGGTTTATTTTGAAATATGTATGAATCTGGTTCTGTTCTGTGCACAACAGAAAAAAGGATAATAACGGTTGAAGTAATTATGAGAATTAATGCAAGGGTATATATTTGACGCATTGGTGCCAGTATAACATTGCTATGGTAGAGTGGAAGAATGAAAAGAAATGTTGTCATTGGAGGTATCGGTGCGCTTATTTTATGGGGAGTAATATTTCTTGCAGAAACTGTCCACGATACAACCCGTCGGATTATACTTGTGCAAGATATTCCACTTGAGGTTGAAATTGCAGATGATCCTAAAAAACAGGAGGCCGGTTTGATGTATCGAACACAGCTTCTTGAAGATGCGGGTATGCTGTTTGTTTTTGAAAAGGACGAAACGCGATATTTTTGGAATAAAAATACACATATTTCTCTTGATATTGTGTGGATTCGAAATAATGTTATTGTGGGTACAAGCTCGCTGCCCTCAATGGAAAATGGTCCGCATATTGTTATGTCGCCAGAACCGGTAGATCGCGTTCTTGAAGTAAATGCAGGATGGGTGTTTGATCATGCTATTCAAAGGGGAAGTGCGGTGCGGTATAAAGAATAATCTATGTCACTTTTCATTGTCGCTACGCCAATCGGAAATTTAAAAGATGTTACTCTTCGCGCGCTCGAAGTGCTCAAAAGCGTTGACTATATATTTGCAGAAGACACGCGGGTGACGCGAAAACTGCTCGCGCATTATGGTATTAAGAAATCGCTTTTGTCATTTCATGAATATTCATCGCAGAAAGATTTGCAAAAAATTATAAATTTGCTTCAACAAGGAAAAAATCTTGCATACGTTGTTGATGCGGGGACCCCGGGTATTTCAGATCCGGGAGGTTACCTTGTACGACAGGTTTCGGGCGCGTTGCCGGAAGAAAAGATCATTCCTATACCGGGCGCGTCCGCGCTTATTGCCGCACTTTCTGTAGCGGGACTCCCGAGAGATCAATTTTTATTCCTTGGTTTCCCGCCCGCAAAAAAAGGGCGAAAACGGTTTTTTCAGCAAGTTTTAGAGTCGAAATATCCGGTTGTTCTCTATGAGTCTCCTCATCGCCTTACAAGAACCATTCATGAGCTATCTGATATAGGATTATCAATGTTTGAGTGTATTTTAATAAAGGAAATTAGTAAGGTTTATGAGCAAGTTGTAAGAATGAGTATAGGTGAATTACAGAAAGTAATTTCTACAGAAAAAAAGTTGAGAGGCGAATTTGTATTAGTTATCAACAAGAATATTCGCTAACTAAGATACAGATAGGAAGATACTCTTTACAATAAAGAGTAATGATGTGTTTGTGCGCCGGGGAACAGTTCCTCGTTTGCCTCACCATTTCGCGAGGTCTTTTTTTTGTTTAGTATTAATTCTAATTTTTTCTAGAAATATGGCGAAAAAGTCAATCTATTCAGTGGTTGCCGGAGTTTTATTATTTCCTCTCATCGCGCAGGGAGCGGCGCTTGATACATTGAGGGGGCAGATACAAACTCTTATCGACCAGATTAATGCAATCGAGCGTGAGATGGGTATTGCTTCCCAAAGCAGTTTTCTTGCACAGTCGCTTAGTTTTTCTGGGCCATCAGTAGTCGTGAGTTCTTCTCCCTCGTTTGCTACATCAACGGTTATCACGAGTTCGAGAAACGTAGAAGTTGGCCGCTTTAAAGTTAATGCGTCGCAATCTTCCGATGATCTTAGAATTATTACAATACAACTTCGCAAGCGTACAAATGCCGGAAATGCTCTTACTCGTCTTGTCCTAAAAGATGGCAATACGGTATTGAATACTGGTTCCAATGAGGTCACCTTATCAAATGTCCGAGATGAGATTCTTACATTTAATCTTGACAACGCTCTTATTGTTCCCGAGGGACAAATAAAAGAAATTGGTCTTTATGCGGATGTTTCAAGTACCGCGCAAGTAAATACATTTTATATTTTTGACGTCTCAAAAAATGTTAACTGGAGTGTTGCTTCGGTTGTTAGTGGTTCTGATGTTTCCGAAACATTTGACCGGTCAATTGACGGAAAGGGAGTTATTGTTCAAGCGTATGGGGGATACAAAGTTGGTTTTGAGCCGGTAATGCCAGTCAACGCGGAGCAATGGGTTTCTGATGGTAGGAAAGGCGTCACTCTCAATGTTTTAAAGTTTACAGCAACTGCGGAACCGATGGCACTTACCGACCTGCGCTTGCAGGTGGATACGACTGGTTCTTCAACTGCCGCGGATTATGAAAAAATCTATATCTACGATGGTCCGACTCTTGTGGCGATAGCGCCATCGGTTGATAAAGATGGATACGTCAATGTTGCGTTAAGTACAGCGTGCGCGCTGTCTGCCCCAAGCGGTTGTTTTGTCGTTGATAAGGATTCTTCAAAGTTGATGACAATAAGAGTGGACCTCCCATTTATTGAATTGACCCATCCAGGAACCGCAGGCCAGCTTATTGGGCTTGATTTTGCGGGTGATCCCCTTGTTGGTTACCCAAGTCCGCATCGTCAGAAAGCAACGGGTTCTCTATCTGGGGTTTCCGTTCACTCCTCAACCCGCCGCGATGTCGAGGGCAACGGCGCGGTTACATTCCGCGCACTGCCGATGGTAACTGATACCCAGAGAACATTTGAACCGTTAAACGGCGATCAGACTATTTTGCGTTTTAAGGTGAAAGCAATGGGGGGCGAAATCAAACTCAATCGCTTGATGTTTAGGATTGCTACCTCGGGCATTACTTCAATGGCAACCCAGTTGCCGTCTTTCCGGTTATACAGCATTACGAATGGTAATTTCGTCTCATTTGCAACAGGAGCGAATTTCCAATACTTTGCGCAAAGAAAAAATTACGACACCTCTAACCGCTTGATTGTTCGCGCTCGCGTTGATGAGACAAGAAATTATACCGCGGGAGAGTATAGGATTCCGGCAGAATCCGAGCACGTACTCGAATTACGGGGGACAGTTGCCGATGATGGCGTACTCGGCGGTTCGGTATCGGTAGAACTCCTGGGTGACGACAGAAGGCCCGAGGTAATTCGTCTAAAAGGACAAGCTGCATATCCTCGGTTGCCGCAGCTCATGGCGAAGGTCAGTATGATTACGCGCAAGGAAAACTCAAGTATCTTTGTTTGGTCAGACCTTTCGTCGGAGGCAACGTCTGCTGTAAATACCAATAGTGCCATACGGCCGATTGGATGAATGGTTATCATGTACCCGGTCTTTCAGCGACCGGGGTAGATCTTAAACAGGCACAAGTCCCACCTTCGCCCGGCACGGTTCCCCTTAGTCCTAGTCCCGGTAATGTCTATTCAAATTCAACTACAACCGAGGCCTATATTAAACTATCTTGGTATGACCGAAGCACAAACGAAGACAATTTTATTATCGAACGTGGCACTGATGGAACTAACTTTACCCCTATCGCAACCGTGCCCTCATATTCCAAGAGCGGTGTTAGTTGGTATCCTTTGCGATATCGAGACAGTACCGCAATACGAGGCACAACATATTATTATCGCTTTCGATCCTCCAATAGTGCTGGGGTTTCGGGACCGACTTATTCCATATCCTCTCGTGTTTTACCCTTACCGATTTCTGCTCCTATTGCTCCGACAGTTGCTTCTATCTATGTCAACTCAACCAGCACCCCCTACTATATTAAGATACGATGGCAGGACAACAGCACAGATGAAGCGGGCTTTATCGCAGAGCGCAGTACAGATGGTGTAAACTTTTCCCAGATCGCTGGGGGATTCTATTCTAATACGATTGAGCAAACTGGCTTCACTTTCCCAGTCCGTGATTACTCAACAATAGTTGGCCCTACCTATTATTACCGTCTCAAAGCATACAATCTCATTGGCACAACTGAATCGTCCATCGTGACCCTTTCGATTCAGTCCTCGCCGCCACCGTTGCCAACCGCCCCCAATCTCTATATTGCTTTCGCCCAGTCAACCTCAACACCCTATTCAGTCAAGCTTTCTTTCACCGACCGATCAAACAACGAAGACGGTTTCCGTATCCTGCGCAGTGAAAATGGCACTCTTGGGACAACGACGGTTGATACACTTTCTTCACAATCCGGTTCAGGATCATCGCTCAAATACTTCGACACGTCCGCTGTTCTTGGCACGGTCTACCGTTATCAAGTAGGAGCATTCAACAGCGCTGGTAGCGCGCTTTCTAGTACGCTTCGGTCGGATCTCTACGACATCATTCGACCGCCCTCGAATCTTGTTGCAATCAACAATCCGCTCCCGCTTCGCAACCGCATCTTGCTCGGCTGGCAAGACAATGCGGCGAATATTGCTTTGCCGCCCGACAGTTATTCCGGCTCACGTATTGAGCGAAGCACTTCGCCAGATATGATCGGTTCGATAAAACAATTCTCGGTCCCTCGCGGCATCACGTCTTTCGAGGACAAATATTCTCTCGCAACATCCACGACCTATTACTACCGCGTTTACCGATACAGTTGGTACAGCAGGGGTTACTCAAATATTGCTTCTGCCGTTGCGGAGGCGATGCCACCCGCTTTACCTAACCTCACCATTCTAGGTTTTGATTCCCCACTTAATGTAACTGCGGGACAGAACGTGACCTTGCGAGCGTGGGTGTGGAATGCGGGAACCGTGTCTTCTCTTCCATCGAAATTACTTGTTGCTCTCTCGAGAACCACTGACTTTGATAACATTATTGCTGGAGCTCAAGCAACTTTAGACGTTCCAGTAATTTCTCCTTCTAGTCACGATGCCGAGATAACACACTCAAACGCCGTCTGGATTAGTTGGTCTACGAAAATTCCCGAGATAAGTCCCGCGTCTATTTACTTTATGGCTAAGACCGATCCTGACAATCAGATTGTTGAATCTAGTGAGACTGATAATAGCAGCGGTACAGAGATTCTTGTAACATCACTGCCTCCGCCAACGGGGCCTGCGCCGGACTTGATTATTGAATCGCTCAAAGTAGTGCAGAATTATGCGCGGGTAGGAAGGCCACTCTCGTTCACAGCGATTGTGAGGAATCAGGGATCAGTAAAAGCAGAAAACGTAGCGGTTAAACTTTCAGTTCTTGATCCTCAAGAGCTTCAACTTACTTCTGAAGAGTCGGCAAAAATAATAAAGCCAAACCAGCAAGATACTATACGCTGGCAGAATGCATGGACGCCGAAACTCCCGATCGGTTATGCGGTTAGTGTTTGCGCAGACCCGTTAAACGTAATAGCGGAGACAAACGAACTCAATAACTGTGTGAGTCGGCTTATTATGGTAAGTGAGCTTCGCACGACCGATTCGACACTTCCTGATCTTGTTGTTGAGGACGTTGACATTACTCCGAATATCAACGCGGCAGGAAAAACAATGTCAATCTCCGCGCGCGTCCGCAATCAAGGCAAAGAAAAGTCAAACAGCGTTGACACGCGCCTTACGCTTCTCAAAAATGTTAAAGGCAATATCGTTGTGAATGAAATAGTTTCTTCTTCTCCCATACAATCGAATTCTCGCGATACTATCCGCTGGAAAAAAGCGTGGGTGGCGGAACCCGGCGAGTATAGCTACGAAATTTGTACGGATGTTTTGCAGCCGACCGATACCGATAAAAGTGCAAAAACAAAGGAGTCGAACGAATTCAATAATTGCGTTAATGGCACTTTCATGGTCGCAGGAGTCGAAGTAGTGTCGCCGACATCGGCTTTGGAAAAAGTAACTGTGTTTTTAACAGCTCCTCCGGCGGTTGTCGCTGAATTGTCACCCGTGTTGGTTGCGCCGTCTCCTTCTCTTCAGACCCTTGAAACGCAACAGGATGTTGTTGAAACGCCACAACCAACCCTTTCTTCTCCTCTCGCTCCTGTAGAATCTATTGAACAGCCGGCACCCGTCATAACACCGGAAGTTACAAGCGAACCACTTCCCGTTTCCGTAGAGCCGGTAGTTGAGCAATCTGTTTCGGCAGCTTCAAAACTTTCAATTGGAAGTGCGTCTTTTGCCAATTCGACGTTGAAGATAAACGGTGAAAGGCAGACCTTTACAATTTCTCTTACCAATATTACTGCTTCAAAACTTACTGGCGTTTCGCTTACGGCGTGGGTTGAGCAAAATGGCGTGAAGGGCCAGACGGTCACCCAACAAATTACCTGCGGCGCAGGAAATGGTGTAGTGCCCGTGGGCTCTTGTACCGATACAGGCCGTATTGGTGCGGCGCTACCACTAAAGTCTGGTTCCGCGAATGCTATCTTTGAGTTAAAGGATAGTTCTGGTGTGCTTGCAAAAAAATCTATTTCGGTCACGATCACCGGGGGTACGGCTGCGGTGCTTGGAGAGTTGTCATCTCTTGCGACGGTTGT
>MHOB01000024.1:3909-4003 GCA_001821795.1 Candidatus Ryanbacteria bacterium RIFCSPLOWO2_12_FULL_47_9c | reverse complement strand
ATCCCGGCTCCAAATGGAAATATCCAAATTCGGCGCGTTGGGGGAGGGGAGACAATTGCAACCGCGCCGCAAGAAAGTATAGCTTATCTTCAAT
>MHOB01000024.1:0-3893 GCA_001821795.1 Candidatus Ryanbacteria bacterium RIFCSPLOWO2_12_FULL_47_9c | reverse complement strand
TTTCGAGAAATCGGAAAAAAATCCCGCCGTGTTCCGTAAAATTAATGCCAACTGGCAATATACCGCGATGGTAACAGACATCGCCGGGTTCGATGTATTTGTAGGATCATGCACACGAGAGCGCGGAAATCCCGATGGCAATCCGTGCCAAGTTAAGGAGTTTGCTCCGGCGTTTTGCGAAGTGGGCTTGTGTCGTTTGGGTACCGGAGTTCTTAATGGCAGTGTAACGAAGATTGTCTTTAAATATGTAAAGAGCGATGTCGTGCCTCCGCGCACGCAATGCAATGACGGCATAGACAACGATGGGGACGGATTAGTTGATTATCCCGATGACCCCGGTTGTGAATCTTCAAGAGATGGTGATGAAATAAATCCGGGTGAAGGCGGAGGTTTTGACATCCAATTTATGAAGGGCACCCGTATTACTCCCGAAGGTGTGGATGTCGCCCTTTGTGCGTTTGGCGGTACGGTTAGAAGTTTTCCGATCGGCATTACTCTTAATGGTATCTATCGTGCGCTTGATGTTCCAAAAACGAGTGAGATAAATCCTGATGGTACCGGAGCCGCGTGCGGCGGGAAGGTTTTCCCCTATTCTGATTTCGGTCTCGATTATTCTACCGGCAAGGAATATATTGCTGCGATCCAGATTGATCCAAAAAATATCTACAAAGAAGTTCGGGATGATGATTACGATAACTTGATAGTGGTAAGAATTGACGGCACCCGCGATCCGATTAAAGTGACGAACCCAACGGCAGGGAGTCGATGGATCATCGGAGATTCTCCTTTGGGAAAGAGCAATATCATTCGTTGGAATACTGACGAGCATAATCCCGAGTCTCATCGTGCTTATCTTTTGCAAGGCAATTGCACTGGCGCGAATCTTGACATGGTTATAACGGGCAGCGACCCGAATTGTAAAGATATTGGTACGCTGGTTAACCAAAAGGGCGAAAAAGCTTCTATATATTGGGCTGGTACGCGGTTATATGCAAATGGCATGAGTTTCTATCCGCAAGCGGGGAAGTACTTTATCGGTCTTCTTCCCTATAGTAGCAGGGCTGAACGGGCTATCAGTGATCAATTTGAGATGATTCTTAATCCCCGCGCGGATCTTGCGGTAGAAACAGTCTACGCGTCTGACGGTTCAGATCCGACTATTGTAGTAACACCCGTGGTACGGAATCTTGGCGCAGTCGCGTCTGGAAAGTATAAAATCAAGGTCACTGCGGACCCCCTGCCAATTTATGGCGATCCAAAGCCACTGCCTACAAGTGTTGGCTACGAAAAGGCCTATGGTTCACTCCCCGGAGGGCAGTATGCTCCAAAAGACAATTTCTTTTTGCTATTAAATCCGGGTACTTCTTATCAGATTACGGCAACCGTAGTGCCGCTTGGTGTTGACGCGCGTAAGGATAACAATATGTCGGCTACTACGGTACGGGTAAGCGGTACGCCAATACAAAACAAACCTCCAACCATCAGTAGCGTTTCCGGACCGCCGACGCTTGTAGTGGGTCAGGAAGGCACATGGACCGTAAGCGCTAAAGACCCTGAAAACGACATACTGAAATATTCTGTAATCTGGGGTGATGAAGTTTTGCTTTCAAAACCTATACCAGCACCCGCCGCACGCTCGGTCGAGCAAACCGCTACGTTCACTCATGTATATGCGACCGAGGGGGATTACAGTCCTATATTTATAGTTACTGACGAAGGCGGTCTGTCAGTAAAGACAAGCATTACCGTATGTGTTGGTACACAGTGTGGCAGTAAGGTGTCACAGGTTACGGTTATTTTTCCCAATGATGGCGAAGTATTTATTCAAGGTAAGGAGCGGCTTATCTCGTGGCGCGGAGGGAAGGGAACGGTTCAGGTCGGCATTGTTAGGGGAGATGCGCGGCTCGATTCGACCATTGCAAATTATTTAGTTGGATGGATTACCACGAGCGCGAGTCCGGATTCGAGCGCGCCGACAAAGTTTTTGGACACGTGTGATCTTACGCTGAAAGTATGCACATCGTTACGGCCCGGTCTCTATAAGATTATTGTTGTCTCACAAGACGCGGATGGAAATTATATTCTGTGGGACAATTACAATGATCGTCCGGGGAATGTTGATTTGAGCGATAGCGCGTTCGGATTGAAAAATCTGGTTACGCGCCCAAGGGTTTCGATGAGAATGTCACCGACCGTACAGTCACAAAACATTGCTGCGGGCGCGTCCGATGTTCTTTTTGGAGAATATATTTTGGATGCAACAGAATCGCGTGACAATGTACGCTTTACGTCATTGCCGCTCCGGTTTAGCTATTCGCTTGGTCCAGCGGCTTTGAGCCGATGCCGACTCTATGATGATGCAACTGCGCTTACGACAGGAATAAACGAAGTTGATACGTCTTCTGCTTCAAATTCGGGAGATGAGTTGCGATTTTCCTTTGACTCGCCGGGTCCGAAAGTGCTTGCTGGTACCAGTAAAATTATTCGTCTTCGCTGTAATGTTGCAAGTTTTGTGGAGAGAGATAGTACTTATTCGTGGGGTTTGCCTTCAGCCGCGAGCGCCATTAATACTACCAACGAATCCGTTGTGCCGGTTGTAATCCTGCCCGGTGCGCCTCCCGTTATGACTGTTAAAACGCCAGCCGTAGCAATGAGTGTTTCATCAGCCGTTCGGTCGCATACCGTGAAGGCGGGGACAGCGAGTGAGCGCTTTGCAGAATTCGTTCTTGATGCAACTCAATCGAGCGAAAATATCATCTTCGAAAAAATTCCGCTCAAGCTGATGTTCTCGGGTCTTTCGACCGCCCTGCAAAATTGCCGGCTCGAAAATGGAAAGTCCTTCCTGACGACAGGAGTAAATCAAATCAACCCGGAAATAGTATCGGGGCAAGAAGTAACTTTTGTTCTTGATGATCCGGGCGAAGTGTTTAGAGGGACGAGACAAACTGTTGGCGTTCAGTGTGATGTGCGGTTGGGAACTCCCGCCGGTAGCACATATAGCTGGGGCCTTCCCGACGCGCTCACGGGAGTCGGGAGCATGAGTGGGAGCATTGTTCAAGTGGACATGATTCCCGGCGAGCCCCCCGTGATAACTGTGGGAAGTCCATCTCCCAAAAAACTTACTATGGAAGTACGCGACGAGGTTGTGGTTGTAGGCGAGGAAACCACAGTAAAAACTTTCTATGGCAATGAATTCGGATATGAGCCATTCCCCAGCGTGCTTTCTGCGATGAATCCGGCGAAGCCGACGCGCGTTTCTAATATTGTTGAGGTTATACAGCCCGAAGACGGAAAACCGTATCAAACTTCTTGGAGAGTCAGGGCTTTGAAGTCGGGGAAAGTGTTATTGAAAGCGTGCGTTTATGGCGGGTGCGAAACAAAAATTATTACGGTAATAAATGGTAAAGGAGCATTTGCGGCGCCAGAAGACGCGTTAAATCTCGCAAGTGTTCTTGACGGCATTGATGCCGCGCTTGGTAGGATTGAAAGTTTGTTAGATCAATAAAATCTTATGAAGCGCGCGCGCCACGCACCCAAAAACGCCATTACGGCGTTTTTGGGTATTGTGCTTTTCACTGTGCCGGTTTTTGCCATTGCTATACAAAAGCCGCAGCCGGCGCAATTTTCAGTAAATGCTATCAATTCATCAGAAACAGTAAAGTCCGGAACACAAAATCAAGTATTGGCAAAACTGCAAATAAACGCGCCAGACGATGCGGTGCTCATTTCTTCTATGCGCTTGAAGATTAATGCAAGCGGTCGTGGCGGAAGAGTTCGCGACATTTCAAATATTGTTCTTAAGGATGACCAAGGAAAGATCGTCGCAAAATCAAGAGCACGTGTTACTGCATTCAGCGGCACGGTTCTTTTTAGACATGCTGGTTCCGGCATAG
>MHOB01000023.1 GCA_001821795.1 Candidatus Ryanbacteria bacterium RIFCSPLOWO2_12_FULL_47_9c | reverse complement strand
CAACGCCAACGGGGCCGGTTGTGTCATATTGCATTTCGAGAATCTTTCCTTGGGGTATATATAAGGAAGTGGAGTCTTGATTACCGATAGGGGGGCAAGGACCATCAGTTAGCGGAACATCGCCGAGCCCATACGTTGGGCATCCATATACCGAAACTGCCAATCCATGAAATCCGCCTAAATCGTAGGGAACTGCGAACCTGTCTCCGACAGAGAATCCCTGCCAGGTTTGCATTTGTTGAACTCCGCCCGTGCCGCCACCACCTCCACCGCCTCCGTTGCCATCTCTATCCGACGGAGTAGTCGCTTTCTTTAGAAAATTCTCTGCAACCCAGCCACTTATATTTGAAAAAGTTACATTCCACCAGTCATACGTTACACCATTGAGCAACTTTCTCACTGACGTACCAACAATAGTTCCTTTGTCATTTTTATTTACCCCACCTTTATAATTACCGGCTGGATTATCTCTGACATTAACGCCGTTATCTGTTATTTGGACTGAATCTCCACTGGAAAATGTTTTAGAAACGTTGCCTCCGCCTGCTTCAGTTATAGTGAACCCAACCTCATTTGATGAAACCCCGTTTACTCCGGCAATCAATTTATAGCGATCGCTCGGCCTCCAGCCAGTATCGGTAGGGAATGTGAATGTCCCACCGCCACTGTCATTGGTATCTCCAAAACCGCTCACGCGATCGGACTTATAATTTCCATCCGCGTCAGTCCACGCAAGTGTAATAGCTTTTCTCGCGGCGGCGCCAGTAATAGCGAAAGTGAGGTTTTGCCCCTGCGCAACTGATTGCGCGCTGGGCCCAAGAACCGGATGAGCTAGCGACGGTTTCTTAAAATTAAACCAGACATCCGCATAGTACCCGAGAGGAATATTTGATAATGAAGCGGTGTCACCGGTAACCCACGTAGAAGAAGCGTGGCAGTTTGGATCGAACGAAACGGGATATCCTTCCGGAATAAAGCAGGCACTGCTCTCTAGTGCGCCAGAAGCTTTTACCGTGTAAGAACCGGCGTTCAAATTTTGAAACTCGAACTTGGCACTTGTTGCATCAACGCGTTGTTTTGCTCCCGTACTTAATTCTATTTCAGCATCGGTCCACCTTAGCCCCGCCCAGCGATTGTCCAAAAGCGCGAGCCCTACGACGCGCGCAACCTCCGGCGGTTTGTCAACGCACACAAGCCGCCGCTCGGTCATGTTATAGTTTTCATTGTCACTATTAAAAATCTTAAACAACAAGAAAAAAGAAATTGGATCTGGGAGTAGAGGAATGGGCAGTGGCAGAAACGCAAGTGCATTGTAGACCGAAACGCCCCCGGAGCTGTTAAATGTTACTCGCGGCAATGAAGGAGGGTTGGGAATTTGTGAAGGAGAAACATCTGTTACGCCATTTCGATAATTTACAAGAAAATATCCTGCGGCGGCTTTGCCTTGCGGGCAATAACTCCATGCCGAGTCTGAATTTGAAGGAGTTTTTTGACCGTCTCCAAGTCCGATTACTGTCTCGCCTCCGCCGCCGCGGCGAGCATTTTGGCAAGCAATCGCCAAAATATCTTTATCTGGCGTATTTATTACTTTTTTATATACACCAATAATAAGTTGACCTGGATCGCATGTGACCCATTGGCTACGAAGCCCGTCGTCGTTTTTACCTGCCGACGAGACTTCTTTTTTTGTCACGTCTCCATTGAGACCGACCGCATCGCGGCAACGAATACTTGAGATATTTTTATTGAGCGTAGTATAGGCAGATACAATAGCCCCATCCACTGCATGTCCTGGATCACACTGCGTCCATGCGTTGTCTTTCGTAACAAGATACTGCTCGTGCGCAGAAGCAAACTGCGCCCCACTTATAAAAAGAAGCGAGAAGACAACCGCAAACTCTAAAACATATTTTTTTTGCATATAAAAAGTGAACCGCTAATAATAGCTACCTTTATTATATACTTTATGCTGTCAATTGCTTTTACGGGTGTGTATAAGTATCACTTAGACATCCGATGTCTAAGTTTGAATTCATTATACCTTTTCCAATTCCTCACGCAGTGCTTTCTCTAACTCTTTACATTCTTTTTTGTTTTCTTTCAAAAAGATTCGCGCGGCGTCATAACCGTGGCCAAGTTTTATATTTTGGAAACTGTATGACGCCCCGTTTTTTTTCACTACACCCAATTTTGCCCCAAGATTTATAAGATCCGCCTCGTACGAGATACCCTCGTTGTACATAATATCAAATTCGGCGATTCGAAAAGGCGGCGCAACTTTGTTCTTAACTACTTTTGCCTTCGTGCGGCTCCCCACCACCTCTTCTCCTTTCTTGATTTGCGCAAGGCGGCGCACATCAATGCGTACCGATGAGTAAAATTTCAAGGCCTTGCCGCCCGGCGTCGTCTCCGGATTGCCAAACATTACCCCAATCTGCATGCGAATCTGGTTTATGAATATAACCGTTGTCTTCGTTTTCGCCACAATAGATGTTAATTTCCGAAGAGCGTGGCTCATGAGGCGCGCCTGCAAACCTATGTGCTGTTGTCCCATATCCCCTTCGATCTCGGCTCGGGGAGTAAGCGCAGCTACCGAATCAATCACAATGACACTCATACCGCCTGATCGCACCAAACTCTCTACGATCTCAAGCGCTTGTTCGCCCGTATCGGGCTGTGAAATGAGGAGCTCGTTGAGATTCACTCCAATCTTTTTTGCATATTCGGGGTCAAGCGCGTGCTCTGCGTCAATAAACGCGGCAACCCCGCCTTTTTTCTGGCATTCGCGGATGACATGGAGCGAAAGTGTCGTTTTCCCTGACGACTCCGGTCCAAAGATTTCAACAACGCGCCCCCGCGGAATGCCTCCAATTCCAAGCGCCCAATCAAGCGAAAAAGAACCGGTTGAGATCGCCTCAATGGGGACGCGCGGCATATGGCCAAGACGCATGAGCGATCCCTCCCCATACTTTGACTGAATCGCCTGCATTGCAAGATTTATCGCCTCCGTTCCTCTCGTAACAGCGTCATCCATTTTCTTTTCTTTCTTTGGCATGGACCTATTCTACCCCCGCACCCATTTAATGAAAAGTCCTCGTGAGACGAATGCGTAAACTACTCCACAACAATACGGCGCACCGCCCGTGCTTCGTTGCCAACCCGATTCACCACGCGGATATCAATAATATGAAATCCTCTCTGAAAGGGAAGAGATATATTGAAAAAACCTGCTTCGTCGCTGAATGTCTCATAACCATTTATCGTCACTTTCGCGCTTGGTACGGTCATCCCCTGAACCAAAACGCGATTTCCCTGTATCAGAGCGCCATCGGGCGGGGTCTCGATTGCGAGATCGGGCGTGGTAAAAATAGATGACGATTGGAAAAAAATATACCCCGAGATAATAATCGCAAGGAATGAAAAAACCATGAATGATATGCTCCGATGGCGCGGGGGGTACGCACCCGGCAAACGCAACAATAGATCCATATTAGGAGATGTAATGCTCATTTTTTTCTTCTCGACCGATAAGAACATCGCGGGGTTTTGCTCCTTCGCCGGGTCCGACAATTCCCCGTTCTTCGAGCATATCCATAAGGCGCGCGGCACGCGCGTACCCGACCTTAAGCCGACGCTGCAAAAACGATGTTGACGCTTTCTGTGCTTCCCGCACAACGGTGTACGCAGCATCATACAACTCATCGTCATCATCTCCATCGAACCCGCCATTTGCACCGTTTGCGTGTGCGGCGACGATCTCTTCGTTATACACGGGCTCTGAATCTTGCTTCAAAATAAAATCAGTAACCTTCTTTACCTCCGCTTCGGAAACAAACGCACCCTGAATGCGTTTTGGCTTTCCCGCGTCCCCGGCAAGAAAAAGCATATCCCCGTTGCCCAGAAGCTTTTCGGCTCCCCCGCCATCGAGAATCGTGCGCGAATCAATTTGACTCGCAACCTGAAACGCGATCCGGCTCGTGATATTTGCTTTGATAAGCCCGGTAATAACCTCAACCGACGGGCGTTGGGTTGAAACGATGAGATGAATTCCAACGGCGCGCGCCATCTGCGCGATGCGGACAATGGACGCCTCAACATCTCGTCCATACGCCGACATGAGATCGGCAAGCTCATCAATAATCACAACAATATAGGGCATAAATTCGCTGGGATGCGAAGAATTATACGAGACAACATCACGCACGCGGGCTTTTTGTAGAATGCGATACCGCTCTTCCATTTCTTTCACGGTCCACCGAAGCGCTGATATTGCTTCGCGTGATTCAGTAATGACGGGCGTTAAAAGATGGGGCATGTCTTGATAATGCGCGAGTTCCACCCGCTTAGGATCAATCATCAGCAACCGAAGAGACAATGGTGTATTTTTATAGAACAAACTCAAGAGAATCGAGTGAATGGACACAGACTTTCCTGAACCCGTTGATCCCGCAATAAGAAGATGCGGCATGCGCGCAAGGTCTGCATACATTGCCCTGCCCGCGACGTTTTTACCAAGCGTAAATATCAAGGGACCGCCTTTTTGATACTCGTCTTCTTCAAGAAGTTTCCGCAATCCCACAAGAGCAATGGATTTATTTGGAACTTCAATGCCAACAAATGACTTCCCCGGAATCGGCGCCTCAATCCTAAGGGGATGTGCAGCAAGAGCAAGCGCGAGGTCATTCTGGAGCGCAACAATACGGGAAAGCTTAATACCCTGCGCGGGCTTGAGAGTATATTGCGTAACTGATGGCCCAACGTTTACTTCCCCCATCTCGACCGGAATTCCAAATTCCGCAAGCGTTCTCTGAACGATGTTTCCGTTCCCTTTTATATCGCCCGCCGATGGCTTGCCGCGGTCCCCGTCAAGAAGGGAAAGGGGCGGCAAAATATAGTCGGGCGCTTTCCTTTTCAATTCCTTCATGATTTCTGGAGAAACGTTTTTCATCTGCGGTTTCTCGGGTTCTTTATGATCTTCCTGCGTCTCAACAATCTCCTCGATCTCTTCCTCATCTAAGGGAAGCACCGCGGCGCTTGGCACTTCCTTTTTTGCAATCATAACACCATCGGTTTCTTTCCTAGGGAAATTCCATCGCAAAGACGCGTTAAAAATCACAAGAAGCGATACCAACAAGAGAGCGGAAAAAATTATTATGCTCGCGGAAGAGTCAAAAAGATATACAACGGGCGCGGCTCCATAAGATCCAACGAGACCCCCTGTGCGCGTTCCGAAAATGATATCAGCGAGAGCAAGATTTGATAAAAGAAAGAGAGCGGCGCCAATCAGTGGCAAGCTCAAGAATCTCTGCCTAACCGAGAATAAAAGCGCAGAGCCAATAAGCACAAGGGACACCGGAAGTAAGAAATATCCTTTTCCCAAAAGCAAAGAAAAAAACCGGTATGCGAAATCACCTATTTTCCCGGCGCTCCCATATGCGGCAAAAGCGAACAGCGCCGCCAGAACAAGAGCTCCTACAGCAACAATACTATCTTTGGTTTCCTGGCGAAGCCCTTTTTCTTCTCCGCCCTGCTTCACGTTTGATTTCCGTCTTGCCACGTATACAGTATAAGGTGATTTCGCCCCATGACAAAGGACAATTAGAATTCTTCTCTGTCTTTGTCTTTGTTAAAACCAGTCCCCGCGGGGATAAGATGACCAATGATAACATTTTCTTTAAGACCCAGGAGTTTATCTTCGCGTCCCTCAAGCGATGCCCGGATAAGAACACGCCCTGTTTCCATAAACGACGCAGCGGAGAGAAAACTATCTGTTGTGAGCGCAACACGCGTTATTCCCATGAGAAGCTCACTCGCTTGCGCTTTTTCCCCTCCCTTTTTCTCAACGCGTTCATTCTCATCAACAAAAACAGCGTGTTCAACAACTTCACCAATAGCAAATAACGTATCGCCGTTTTCCCTGATGCGTACGCGAGAAAACATCTGGCGGATCATCACTTCAATGTGCTTATTATTGATTGTCGCACCTTGGAGAGTATAAACTTTGCTCACTTCGTTGAGCACGTAGTTATGTACCCGCTCATGTCCGGCTTGCGTGTAGAGTTCATTGATGTCCACGGGCCCATCAGAGAGACTGTCTCCCAACTCCACCAAATCGCCTTTTTTTACGATCATCATGCGTCCGAAAGGAATAATGCATTCGGCTTTCTTATTATTCTTACCAAGAATAATAATTTTTCTTTCCCTATCTTCTTCTTCAATATCGACAATGGTACCCGCCAACGTTGCGATCACCGCTTTGTTTTTTGGCGTACGGACCTCGAAAATTTCCTCAACGCGGGGGAGACCAAGCGTAATATCACCCGACGCGCCAGCAACACCACCCATATGAAACGTCTTCATGGTAAGTTGTGTACCTGGCTCCCCAATCGCTTGCGCCGCCACAATACCAACCGCCTCCCCAAGCTTGACAGGAGTATTAGAACCAAGATCATACCCATAACACGTCTGGCATATGCCGCGCAGAGTACTGCAAGCAATCGGTGATCGAACAATAATGTTCTCGACACCGATTTCCTCGATCAAATCAGCTTCTTCAACAGTTAAAAGATGTCCTTTCTTAAAAAGAACGCGCTTTGTTTCGGGGTGTTTTACATCAGAGACAAGTGTGCGGCCAAATACCCGTTGTCCCAGAGAAGCGCTAAACTCCTGCAAATCAGATTTACGAATCGTAATACCTTCGTCAGTGCCGCAATCTGACTCCGATACCACAACATCCTGCGCAACATCAACGAGGCGCCGTGTGAGATAACCAGCAACCGCAGTCTTGAGCGCGGTGTCAGCAGTACCCTTTCGAGCGCCATGCGTCGAAATAAAATACTCGAGTACGGTAAACCCTTCTTTATAGTTTGAAAGAACAGGCAACTCAATGATCCTACCGGACGGGTTCCGCAGGAGACCCTTCATGCCGGCCATCTGGAGAACGGAGTCCCAGGAACCGCGTGCCGACGCATCCACCATCGTAAAAACAGGTCCATCGGGATCAAGCGAGCCGGGAATGAGCTGTGCGATCTCGTGTTTGGCACGCGACCACACCTCAATAACTTTTTTGTATCGCTCGTCCTCGGTCAGAAGTCCATTCTCAAACTGATCATCGATGACCGCAATATCTTTGCGCGCCTGTTCGATGACGTCTCCCTTCTTTTCGGGGACCTGAAGGTCATCCATTCCCCAGCTGATACCAGATTTTGTCACATAGGTAAAACCGATATCCTTGATCTTATCGAGAATATCAGGAAGCTCGGCTTGGCCATATTTTCGGAGAAGTTTACCAATGAGTTTTGCGAGCTGTTTTTTGCCCAACCGTTCATTGATAAAACCAAAATCATTCGGTATCGCAATATTAAAAATAATGCGCCCGACCGTTGTTTCGAGATACTGCGGTTTGCCTTCTCCCATATGTGAGAGTACTTTCACGGGTGCGCGAAGACCGACATCGCCAACATCATATGCAAGTATTGCTTCGTTTTTCGACGCGAAGATTTTTCCTACTCCTTTTCCCTGGTTGTCAATATTGGTAAGCCAATAGCACCCGAGCACCATGTCTTGTGTGGGCACAACAATCGCTTCACCCGACCCTGGTTTGAGAATATTTTTTGTCGACGCAATAATTTCAGCGGCTTCTTTTTGGGCTTCATCGGTCAACGGCACATGCACGGCCATTTGGTCGCCATCAAAATCCGCATTGAATGCAAGACACACGAGCGGATGGAGCTGAATGGCATTACCCTCAATCAGAAGCGGCTGAAACGCCTGAATGCCAAGACGATGAAGAGTTGGCGCGCGGTTCAGAAGAACATACTTTCCTTTGATAACTTCTTCAAGAATAGCCCAAATCTCCGGAGTCGCTTCGTCAATAAGGCGCGAGGCGCCGCGAATATTGTGCGCGAGTTCGCGCTCAATGATCTTGTGGATTACAAACGGCTTAAAAAGCTCAAGCGCCATATGTTTTGGAAGACCGCACTGATGGAGTTTGAGCGAAGGACCAACCACGATAACCGACCGGCCTGAATAGTCAACTCTTTTCCCGAGCAAATTCTGCCGAAACCGCCCTTGCTTTCCCTTGAGCATATCAGCAAGCGATCGAAGTGGCCTGCGCTGCGCTTGAGACGCAACGGGCGCCGCGCCTCTTTTGATTGAGTTGTCAATAAGAGCATCAACCGCTTCCTGCAACATCCGCTTCTCGTTTCGAGTAATAACCTCCGGCGCTTTCAATTCATAAAGGCGCTTGAGACGATTGTTTCGGTTAATTACCCGGCGGTAAAGATCGTTGACATCCGAACTCGCGTGCCTGCCCCCATCAAGCGGCACCATCGGCCGGAGATCAGGAGGAATCACGGGGATAGTAGTTAAAAACATCCATTCCGGCCGAACATGCGAACGCTCCATTGCTCTTACGGTCCGGAGCCGGGCGAGAATTCTTTTTTTGCCAAGCGGAGTCGCGTGTTCCAACTCGCGTTCAAGGTCTTTCCACATAACCGTAAGATCGATCTCTTCACAAATTTTCCGAAGAGTCTCCGCGCCCGTACCTGCATGAAACACGTTTGCGTATTTAAGTGCGAACCGATGGTAATCAACTTCGGAGAGGACCGCTCCTTTTTTCAGATTCTTTAACTCGCTTTTTGCGCGGTCTGCGCCCTCTTTGAGGGCCGATTTATCTTTTGTTGTTTTTGATTTTGCCTTAAATTCACGCTCAATATCACGAAGCGCTTCCGCGCGCGCGTTCTCGTCAATGGACGTGATAATGTAACCCGCAAAATATATCACGCGTTCAAGATCAACTACCGACAAGTCGAGCAAAAGCCCGGAGCGTGAGGGCACCGAACGCACAAACCAGATATGAGAAACAGGAGCGGCAAGTTCAATATGCCCCATCCGGTCACGGCGAACCTGTGATTTTGTAACTTCAACGCCACACTTATCACAAACGATTCCCTTATAACGGACGCGCCGGTATTTCCCGCAATAACACTCGAAATCTTTTGTCGGTCCAAAAATTTTCTCGCAAAAAAGGCCATCGCGTTCAGGCCGTTGGGTGCGATAGTTGATCGTCTCGGGTTTAGTAACTTCTCCGTGAGACCATGACAGAATATCTTGCGGGGAGGCAAGCCGGAGAACAATTGATTTAAAATCTACTACTCGTGTATCCATATTCGCTCTATTTTATGACCGCGCCATACGACTTCGAGCCCGTTGATTAAGCGAAACATCTGCTTCGTCTTCCTCTGAATCTGAATCATACGTAGGCGTAGCTTCTTTGATGATAACGTTTAACGCAAGACCTTTTAGTTCATTGACCAAAACATAGAACGAAGCTGGCACGCGGGGATTTTTGAGTTTCTCACCGCGGACAATAGCATCATAAATCGCCGCGCGGCCGAGAACATCATCTGACTTGATTGTAATAACTTCCTGAAGCGTATGCGCAGCGCCGTATCCTTCGAGCGCCCATACTTCCATCTCGCCGAACCGTTGTCCTCCACCCTGCGCCTTTCCCCCTAACGGCTGTTGAGTGATGAGTGAATAGGGACCGATCGAACGCATATGAATCTTGTCCTCAACCATATGCATAAGCTTCAACATATAAATTTGGCCAACCATAACATCCTGTTCAAATCGCTCTCCAGTTCGGCCATCATAAAGGGGCACCTTCCCAGAAGACGGTATCCCCGCTTTTTTTAGCTCCTCTTTAATTTCACCCTCGGATGGATCAATGAATGGGGGGCAAATCGCCTGATATCCGAGTCTTTGACATGCCCATCCGAGGTGCGCTTCAAGAATCTGTCCAAGATTCATGCGTGAAGCAACGCCAAGCGGATTCAAAATTATGTCAACCGGCGTACCGTCCTCAAGATACGGCATATCTTCTTCCTGCAATACTTTCGAGATAACACCTTTATTCCCGTGGCGGCCCGCGAGTTTATCGCCCACGGAAATCTTGCGCAGCTGGGCAATCTCGATATGAATTCGCTTTATAACACCGGTCTCGAGCCGATCTCCCCTCTCGCGAGAGAATACTTTAATGCCGACAACGCGACCCTGTTTTCCGTGCGGAAGGCGCAGGGAAGTATCTTTTACTTCTTTTGCTTTCTCACCAAAAATTGCCCGCAGAAGCCGCTCCTCCGGCGTGAGATCAGACTCGCCTTTCGGTGAAATCTTCCCTACAAGGATATCTCCCATCCGCACTTCAGCGCCAATGCGAACAACACCATCTTCATCAAGATCTTTGAGCTTCTCTTCTCCCACATTTGGAATATCATGCGTAGTTATCTCTTCACCAAGTTTTGTATCGCGCACATCAATCGTAAACTCCTCGATATGGATGGAAGTGAAGCGATCTTCTTTCACAAGTCGCTCTGAGAGAATAATAGCGTCTTCAAATGTTGCGCCACCCCACGACAAAAATGCCACCAGGAGATTTTGACCAAGGGCAAGTTCACCATTTTTTGTGGAAGAATTATCAGCAAGAACTTGGCCCTTGACCACGCGTTCTCCCGCACGCACAAGGGGCGTGTGGTGAAGAGCAGTCACCTGGTTTGACCGCGCGAATGTCACCAAAGAGTATTCGCGGTCGTGCCGTCCCGTACGAACAATGATCTTCCCTGCATCGACATACAGTACTTTTCCATCATCCCCAGCAGTTATTAAAAGACCGGAATCCTCTGCGGCACGCCCTTCGATACCTGTCGCGACAAGGGGAGCCTGCGGAATAACACACGGAACCGCCTGCCGCTGCATATTTGAACCCATGAGCGCGCGATTTGCATCATCGTGACCCAAAAAAGGAATGAGACCGGTTGCAATGCTAAATGCCTGCGTGGGAGACACGTCAATGTAGTGTATATCCTCGCGACGAACAAGGCGCGGCTGGCCTTTGATGCGCGCTTCAAGCTCCTTATCAAGAATTTCACCCGATTTTGAATCATATGCAATACCTGCATGTGCAATGTTATAGTCAGCTTCTTCGAAAGCGGTCAAATAATTGATCTCACTAGTGATTTTTCCGCGTTCAACTTTCCGGTAAGGAGTTTCAATCAGTCCAAAATCATTCACGCGCGCATAGCTTGCAAGATGTCCCACGAGGCCGATGTTCGGACCTTCCGGCGTCTCAATGGGACAAATGCGACCGTAATGTGATGGGTGCACATCACGAACTTCAAAACCGGCTCTCTCGCGAGTAAGACCCCCGGGACCGAGCGCCGAGAGACGCCGTTTATGCTCAAGCTGCGAGAGAACATTCACCTGATCCATAAATTGGGAAAGCTTATTAGTCGTAAAAAATTCTTTGAGAACAGACATAAAGGGACGGGCATTTACGAGCTGCATCGGAGTAAGCGTATCAGTTTCGAGAGTTGAGATGCGGTCATGAATGTTGCGCTCCATACGAGCTATGCCCACGCGGAGGCGATTTTGCAACATCTCGCCGACTCCTCGGACGCGGCGATGCCCCAAGTGGTCAATGTCGTCCTCAACCTCATCGGGCGTATTATTCTTCCGTATAATTTCGTGAATGATATAAACAAGGTCTTGCTGGGTAAGAACGCGGGAATCCTCCGTACCGCCTCCAAGCGACTTGAAACGAAGATTCATCTTATATCGCCCAACAACATGGAGGTCATATCGGGCAGAAGAAAAAATCGTATCAATGAGCCCCCGCGCATTGTCAAGCGCCGCCATTTCACCCGGTCGAATACGTTTATAGATCTCAATATAGGCGTCACCTTTACTCTTCGTCTGATCTTTTTTAAGTGTTGCTTCTATATGCGAAACCTCGCCAGTATCGATATCTTTGAATGCACTCAAAATCTGTTCATCAGTTTCAAGCCCGAAGATCCGGAGTAATGCGCTCACCGCAATTTTTCTTTTCCGGTCAATCTTAACCCAAATGGCACCATCGGCATCGGATTCAAATTCAAGCCAAACTCCGCGCCCCGGTATCGCCTTCGCGCCGAAACGCTTTTTCCCGCGGAACTCATTGGCAGTAAAATAAACGCCGAACGAGCGAACAAGCTGGGAGACAATCACGCGCTCAATGCCGTTGATGACAAATGTGCCATGGTTTGTCATCAAGGGAAAATCCGCAAAAAATATTTCTTGCGTTTTGATTTCGCCGGTTTTTTTATTGGTCAAACGAGTCTTTACCCGGAGCGGCGCTTCATAGGTAAGATTATGCGCTTTGGCATGATATTCATCGAATGGGGGCTCTTCAATAATATAATCGAGAAACTCAAGACTGATCTGCCTTCCGGCGAGATCTTCAATTGGCGAAAATTCTGTAAGAAGCTCGCGGAACCCCTTTTCCATAAACCACCGATAGGAATTGAGTTGGACTTCCGCAAGATAGGGAAGCCGCGCAAGCGGCTCTTTAAACCGCGCAAAATATTTTTTTTGCATATGTTATGAAAAAAAATAAGTAAAAAACAAGTCAAAAACCCACCTCCGGGTTTCTCACTCGTTTTTTCTAACCTTAATGGTTAACCACTGTATTTTTTATAAATAATTTGACGGCCGTACCTCGCGCCATCTCGTGAACTCAGCCCCGCGGATAACAAACCGTTCTCAAAAGCAGACACCCTTTATTCTAGCTTTACTCAAAAATATGTCAAGGACCCCCGAGACCACTGTGGAAAAACGCCGTCTACTTCATTTCCGCTTCCATTGTTCAATGGTGACAAGGAGGGGGCTCGCAATGAATATGGAAGAATAGGTCCCAACGAGAATCCCAACAATAAGCGCAAGCGCCAAATTATGCGTTGATGCCCCGCCGAAGAAATAAATCGCAACAAGCGCAAGAATCGTAGTCAAAGACGTATTAACAGATCGTGTAAATGTTTCGCGCACGCTTGCCTCGACAATATCAGCGAATTTCTTGGTACCCTCGGCTTTCTTCAGATTTTCCCGCACACGATCAAACACAACGATTGTATCATGCACCGAAAATCCAAGAATCGTGAGAAGTGCAGACACAAAAAGAGTATCGATCTCAATGCGAAGGAAAGAAAAAAGGCCGGTAGGAATTGTTATATCGTGAATGAGCGCAGTAATCGCAACAAGTCCGTAGATCCAGCTCGAAACAGGGCGCGAGACATGCCGAAACGCCCACGCAATATAAAGTATGATCGCCGCGAGCGCAACTAAGATTGCAGTCAATGCGTTCCTTCGAAGTTGCATTCCAATTGTAGGCCCGCGGGAAACAAAACTTTGTTCGTCAAATCCATCAAACGTTCCAAGAATCCGCAACAGATGTTGGTGGCTTTCCTCCGACAGAAAACGCGCGCGAAGATACAGATTCCGTCCGTCGCGAATATCTAATGAATCAACTCCGATCCCCTCTTTTTCAAACGCGGCGCGGACCTCATCGGACGAAACATCTCTATCTTTAAATGTTCCAATGAGAATAGCGTCACCCGTGAAATCCGCGCCGAGACTAAGCCCAAAAATGAAAAAGGACACGACCGAAAATGCAAGCATTGTCCCCGATATCCCGTAAAATATTTTTCTTGATCCAATGAAATTCATATTACCAACCAAATCCACTCTTGTATAAAAATGGAACCGTTTCGCCTGATCCATGCCGCCTCTGGATTGCGCGCATGAAAGTCCGCGTAATCACAATGGCAGTAAACATGGAAACCACAATGCCAAGACCTAGCGTAAGAGCAAACCCTTTAACGGCATCCGTTCCGAAAAACCAAAGAATAAGAGCGGTCATGATGCTTGAAATATTAGAATCTCGAATTGCATTCCATGCCCGGTCAAACCCCTCTTCAAGCGCCCCGCCAAGAGTTCGCCCCCGTTTCAGTTCTTCCTTCATGCGCTCAAAAATAAGGACATTGGCATCTACCGCCATGCCAACGGAAAGAATAAATCCTGCGATGCCAGCGGTTGTAAATGTTACGGGAATAAGCTTAAAAAGCGTGAGCGAGAAAGCGCCATATATCAGGAGCGCGACAACCGCAATAAGGCCCGATAATCGATACCATAAAATCATAAAAACCATAACGAGCAAAAGCCCAACGAGCCCTGAAAAGAAACTTTTTGCAAGAGATTCGGCGCCATGGGTTGCTTCAACGCGTTCCTGGGAAATGAGTTCTATAGGCACCGGTAACGCTCCGGAATGAAGACGTTGAGCTAAAAGGCGTGCTTCCTCTGGCGTAAATTGCCCTGTTATTTGCGCCGTTCCGCCGGAAATTTTTTGCCGAACAACCGGGGTGCTGATCGGAACGCCATCGAGAAAGATAGCAATCGTTTTGTCGATATTCTCTTCCGTAAGTTTTTCGAAAATTTTTGCGCCCTCGGGATTAAAGGTGATGTACACGTAGGGCGAATTATTCTGGTCAAAATCCATCCGTGCATCTTGCAAATATCTTCCGTTGAGCTCGGTCGGCTCATAAAAAGCAAGTGGATCATTCTCGAGATCCGAGGCAACCGTATCTTTTCGCTCGGTACGAAACTCAAGAAATGGAGTTTCCCCAATAAGCTGGATCGCCCGCGCGGTATCAAATACCCCCGCAAGTTTTACACTAAGATGGCTTTCACCGAGCGTCCGTTCAGTGCGAACTTCTGGCTCCGAAACACCAAAAAAATTGACCCGCCGTTCGATGACATCGCGCAATCCTTCAAGCGCACTGCCGCCCTGACCAAGCGGAATTTGTGAAAGATCAGCTTTATAAATAAGGTGAACCCCACCCTGGAGATCAAGGCCAAGCCGGAAGGGAATGTTAAAAAATTCGGGAATACCGAAACGTGGGTAAACAAAATAGCCAGCAATAACGCCAACAACCAAGAGAAAAACCGCTAGAATTCGTGTCCGTATCATAATAAAACAATGCGCCCATGGTAACCCACCAACAAAAAAATCACAAGAAATGCCTAAAATCGGAGGGGTCGGTCTTGGATATACACAATCCCTTTCTGTTTTGCGATTTCAGCTTTCTCAAGCTCCATACCTATATCGAGAAGATGGTCGGACCTGCTCAAGAGGTCGAGCTGTGAGAGTTTTGCCGCTACATCTTTAGCGGTCTTACCGCGAATTTCGATCAAATCCTCACCGGTTGGCGCTTTTATTTCAGCAACAATTTCGTCTTCTTTGATAAGAACAACTACAACGCCGCGCGGATCTGCGTGAAGTTCCGGACGAAATATTTTTTCGGGCTCTCTTTCCCACACAACGCATGCGGCAAGCTTTTTGGCATTGTCCCAATCTGCTTCATAAATATGTGCGGACTGTGATGTAATCTGCAGTACGCCCATCGAGAAACCGAGCTCACTTGCCACGCGCATTTGCAGCATGCGCAAACCGAACGCATTCGGAATAGCCGCTTTAAAAATATCGTGGCTCCGTACGGTTACCAAAAAATGAAGAGCTCCGCCGGATTGCAGTGCCTGGACTTGAGTGATGCACGGCGGCTCGTTTGAATCTTTATCAATGGGCGGCACCATTGTTGTTGCAACTGCGCGGCGCGTATCGGGAGAAGAACGAAAAGATTTTATGATAACATCTTCAATCTGATCAATCGGTGCGCCGCCCGGCGCCGGATACTGCATAAGACGATTGCCATAGGTATAGGTGATACCGGCCGGCAATTCTTTTGAAAGAAAAACACCGTGATATTCGTTGATCGCTTCTTTTGTAAGTCCGATTGTTTTTCGCACCTCTTCCGGCCAATCAACATTCAAAAATGGCTCGGCTGGATCTTCCGCCGAAATAACCCACGTCACGCCAATCAACTCTCGCTGCTGCATGCCGTATTGCGTACCTTTAGTGGTGCCATAGCGCATAATGCGGTCGACAACGCGCGTCCATGCTTCTACAACAGTGCGGCCACGCACAAGCCATCCAACTTGTTCAGAAGGAAACATATCAATCTTTTCCTGTACCGGGTCGGGAAAAACTTGTGGCCTCATGTACGGGACAGCATCGCCACTTTGCTGGAGCGAGGCCATCGCCTCCTCAAATGTTAAAGTGCTGATGTCTCTCAACTCAACATTCGCACGAATTGTTTCGATAACCGTGGCGGGGATTTCACTGTCAATTTTGAAACTCGTGCCGCGCACCATGTGATTCTCATCAATGCCGCCGGTCCAGATATTTACTAAAATACTTTTTCCCGTAAGGCCAAAAGGAGTATTCGAAAGAGTCCCATACCCCCAGAGATACAAAGTTCGAATCTGCGGATTTAGGGCAAGGTTGCGTAAAATTGCGTTAACACCCTGTCTGCTATAGAGCGTGCCCACAATTGCCGAGCGCTCGAGTACTCTCGGGTCGCGCTTTACCGTCGCTTCCGGCTCATTCCAGATAGTGCAAAACCCAACCGACTTTCCTTCGCCGAGGAAAACCTTGTATTTATCCGGCTGAAAAAGATTCTCTTGAGATATCATAGGAATTACTTCGCTTAAAGTGTTTCGAAAGCACTGGCCCCTGCTGGCTAAAATAGTTCGACTGGGCCTTCTCTCCATACAACATTTCAGGTTTTTCAAGCATCCGCTCAAATATAAGCTTGCAAACCGGCTGATTATCATAAAGAAGGATGTTGTCGTCAAACGGGCGTACCTCGAGCACAAGGGGGCGCCCCAGAATTTCCCCGTTTTCTCCCCACCCCCATCCGGGATCGATGTAACCCGCATAATGCGACCGATACTCACCATTGCGTATATCTACAGGCGCCATCTCGCATGTAAAACCCGCGGGAACACGTACATATTGTTTCGTATAAAAAATATAAAAACTGCCGCGCCGCAAAAAAAGCATTCCCTTTGAAGGGCGCTTCAGTGGCTCGAAAAAATCGTTTGGATTATAAAAATTGCGTTTGGAAAAATCGAGCACGTTTCGTGAACCTTGGCAGCACCAACCGATCATATCGCTATCAAGATCTACGGTAAGGATGAGGCCGCCATCACGGTCCGAGATTTTTAACTTATCATAGGGAATTTCTTTTCCCTCGCTGTTATAGAGAATCTTTTCTGATTCATAAAATAAAGGAAGATCTTTCTCGCGGATTCGAGTATCACTATTAAAAAAACGAATTTGTATTAATGCCTCGTTCGGTGCCAAGCGGATTCGGAATGATTTCGGCTCGATAAACGCCCAAAGCTCTCCGCGATATCCAGAAATACCTGCTGAATCAAAACGAGAAATTCCATCGGCAATAACAGAAACCTTAACATCGTTCCTTCCCGTTGTGCTCTTGGGATTCATGTATGCATATACATCGGAAGGCAACGCGAGTACCTCGTTAAGGCGTACAAGATATGGAACCCCTACTTCAAAAACATTATCGTGGTTAAACTTTAAAGGATTTACTTTTTCCATCGCATGCCGTACCGTTTCGCCAACGCGAGGCAGAAAAAGCGCATCTACTCGGTATATTTCTTCACTTATGGTCAAATCTAAACTTGCCGGCTGTACATTAGTAATGTTCGCATTTACAATTGCGCCGCCCGTAATGAGTTCTTTGATTTTTTGAGATGGAAAAGCGCCTTGCATAAGAATATTTATACTATACCAGGAAATCTTTCTACAATAACACCCCATACTGCCGTAGCAACAGATTCCTGACTCGCATCGGCATTAAGCACGACATGGTTATGGGAAAAAGCTTTCGCAACCGCCCGGAAACCTGCTCGCACTCGTTCGTGAAATTCTCGTTTTTCCCGATCAAATGCGGATACCTCTCCCTTTCTTTGAGATAGACGCTCGAGTGCGCGCTCTACCGGCATATCAAGAACGATTACTAAGTCGGGGGCAACGCCCTGCCGTGCATCCGCATCAAGAAGTTGTGCCGACTCAATACCCAAGTTTCGCGCATAACATTGATAAGCAAACGTAGAGTCGGAAAATCGATCGCATAGGATAATACAACCTTTTTCAAGTGACGGCCGAATAAGATTCGCAACATGAAGACGGCGATTTTTTATAAAAAGCTCTATTTCTTCTTTTGGCGAAAGCGTGCCAGAAAGTAACAATTCACGAATCCTGCGCGGCTCTTCCCCTCCGCCTCCGGGCTCCTTTGTCACTACCACATCATGACCAAATACGCGAAGCCTCTCTGCGAGCAGCTTAATTTGGCTTGTTTTACCAACACACTCCCCGCCTTCAAAAACAATGAATTTTCCAGTCGCGTGTTTGTCCATACATCAAAATAACCTCCTTTGAGGTTATCATACGAGTCATCTGATTTAAAGGATTACTTCTTGATCTCAATCCCCATAGAGCGGGCAGTGCCAGCGATGATTTTTTTTGCTGCCTCCGTATCATTAGCATTCAAATCAACCATCTTTTTTGTGGCGATTTCCTCAAGCTGTTTCTCGGTAATTGATCCAACTTTTGATTGCAGGGGTTTTCCCGATCCCTTCTCAACGCCTGCCGCTTTCCGAAGCAAGTCGGACGCCGGAGCAGTCTTAAATACAAGATCAAACGTGCGATCCTGATAAATCGTAACCTCAACTGGAACAATATCGGTGCCGCGATCGGCGGTTCCTGAATTGAAACGCGAAACAAAATCACCCAAGTTGATACCATGTGGCCCAAGGGCGGTACCTACCGGCGGCGCAGCTGTTGCCTTCCCCGCCAGGATCTGAAGTTTTACGATTGTTTTGATTTGCTTTGCCATAGTATTACGTGGATTTGTAAACGAGATTTATAATTTCTTCGTTTGTAATGGATCGAGCTCGACTGGAGTCTCCCGACCAAACAGAGATACCAACACTTTAATCTTTCCGCGCTCTTCGTCAACCTCTTCAACCCGGCCTTCCATTTCTTTAAACGGCCCATCGGTAATGCGGACGTTGTCTCCCTTGATAACGTTAATTTTATGGCGGGGTTCCGTCTCTCCCATACGATTCAAAAGCACATCAACCTCGTGCTTTTCAAGCGGCGAGGGAATAACGCCGGCGCCGACGAACCCAGTCACCCGAGGCGTGTTGCGCACAACATACCACGAATCATCCGTCACGATCATGTCGATGAGCACATAGCCAGGATAAATTTTTTCCTCAATGACTTTCCGCTTGCCGCTCTTGATCGTAATTCGCTTCTCGGTCGGCACAATGACATTGAAGATTTTATCTTCCATCCCCATCGATTCAACGCGCTGCTTCAAGTTGCGCGCTACCGCGTCTTCATATCCCGAATAAGTATGGATGGCATACCAGTTCCGCCCGTATTCTGATATTTGTTTTGGCATGATTCCTTAAAAAACAAACGTCTGAAGCAGTGTTCGATATACGTAATCAAACACGCCAAGATAAAACGCAATGCCGATGGAAATCGCGATAACAACAAGCGTCGACTGAATGGTTTGCTTCATGGTGGGCCAGTTAACCTTGTGCATTTCAGAGCGCGTCTCTTTTAAATAATTAACAATCCGTGAAAACATATTTGTCATTTGTAAGTAATCTTAAAAGCCCTCGCGGGCCTATTGAATACCATTATACCACAGAGTAATTGCTATGCAAGTCTTCCTCCGGTAGCGGAATCCCCCTTGTTTTTGCTCGCCAGAAACAAGTCGAAGTTAATTTCTGAACAAGCTGGCCTCTTTTTTATTAAAAACACGGTAGTGTAAAAACACGGTAGTGACACTACCGTATGCGTGTTACGGTTCAATAAGAACGGGTTTTGCGTCAATATAATTTTCTGAACTCCATGCAAGTAAATCGTTAAGAAAATTTTTTCGATCGAGTACTTCACCTATAAGGTCGTCAGAGAGTATTGGATCAAGTCCCCGCTGGATCATGCCGTTAAAACTCGAGTAAGGATATTCAATAAGAATTTTTTTGATTTTTTGAGTGTTAGTCACGCCGTGTACCCTCCATCGTATATCAACTGAATCGAGGGAATTCAAAATAATATATCGCGGAACATGATCAAAATATGTTTCGTGATTCACATGGATAATCCGCGAATGTGACTGAAAGAGAACACCTCTTCTCTTTTTTACAATATTAAAAAACCTTGTATAACCACCAAGGAGCTTTCGTAAAAAGGTTTCCACGCCCTTATCGACATTTTGTCTGACAAAAAGATGAAAGTGATTACCGAGCAGACAGTACGCTATAACATCCACAAGACGACTGACCTTTCCCGATGCTAGCTTTTGAAGAAAAACCCGCTCTGAAACCGTGCGGAGCTCGGTAAAACCCGTTGTGTTAAACAAAAGAAGCCCGCGTTTAAAACGATTAAAATCCCTTGTGGATGTAAATATGGTTCGTCCTTCAACGCCGCGATTAACAATATGGTAATACTCGCCGTTTACACAAGCCACATATCCAGTATAGAGAGATTATACGGTAGTGTCACTACCGTATTCATATTGAAGGTAATGATGGAGTATACGGCGCCGTTGCATCAATAACTTCGGGGTGGCGTTCCAGTTTTTTTACCCACGCGTTTTCGGTCCCAACTGGCACCCGGATGCGAATATAATTAAAAATATAGATATGATCATCGCCACCAAACTTGAGTTCAGGATATCTTGACTGAAACGCATTAATTTCAGACAATGGCGTGTCATTTTTAAAAATGCACTCGATTCTCACTTGGGAAGGTTTAATACGATATCCAAAGGGATCATCGTCAATACTAGAACAATAATCTAGAGATTGTTCTTTCGTAAGATTAGCAAAAATACTATTTAAAAAAGAGTGTTGCTCTTCTCTTTCTAGCTCAACTGGAATCTGTACATCAAAGTATGCTTCCGGCTTTGATAATTCGAAAAACTGATTTTTTGCTTGACCCGTGACAGATAAACCCCTCTCCCGAATGAAGCTAAAAATTTCGCGTGAAGATAGGTCTTCCCGAAAGTAAATAGAAACACTGCCACAAATCAAATTCGAATCATAACATAGGGGTTGGATAAATAAGATCAGAGTAACACCCATAACCCCGAGAAAGACAAGGCCGATCATTGCAAAGCGAGCTCTTTGTATGGTAGTCGCTATATTATTAGTAAAAATAAGCCACGAGATGCCACAGATTATTGAAAAAAGAAAAATACTGAACGTTGCATATTTAAGAAAAGAGCTACCGTATAACATTTCAAGAGATGCACCAAGAAAATACGAACCGAAATAAAAAGTTAGGACAAGGGCAAGACCGAAAATTAAAAGAAGCTTTGATAAGCGGAAAAGATTAGCTAAGTCGGCCATATTTTTACACATCCAAATTCTTGACCGATTTGGCGTGGGTTTGGATGAAAGCTTTGCGCGGGGCGACTTCCGAGCCCATGAGAACATCGAAAATATGTTCCGCGTCCTCTGCATCTTCAATGCCCACCTGTTTCATTATTCGATGCTCGGGATCCATGGTGGTCTCCCACAATTGCTCCGGGTTCATTTCGCCAAGACCCTTGTATCGTTGGATTGATATGCCCTTGGTTTTTATTTCCCCCGAAGTTTCGGAAGGAACAGATTCATCTTCTTCCGCCTCAACTGTTGAGTCTTCTCCTTTATCTTCTTTATTTTTTGCTTTTTCGATCTTCAGTTTCTGTAGTTCCCGGATAATTCCATCACGTTCTGTATCAGTAAAAGCATAACGCACCTCACGGTTTTTCTGGATCCGATAGAGAGGCGGCTGCGCAATATAGATATATCCCGCTTCAATAAGCGGGCGGAAATATCGATAAAAAAGAGTAAGCAAAAGCGTCCGAATATGCGCGCCATCCACGTCCGCGTCAGTCATGATAATAATTTTATGGTAGCGAACTTTTCCAATATCAAACTCTTCGGCAATTGCAGTGCCGAGCGCAATAACAAGATTTTTAATTTGTTCAGAGCCAAGCATCCGATCCAAACGCGCGCGCTCCACATTTAATATTTTTCCTCGCAAGGGAAGAATCGCCTGCGTTCTACGGTCGCGCGCTTGCTTTGCCGACCCACCTGCTGAATCACCTTCTACAATAAAGAGTTCGGACTCCGCGGCCTCCCGTGATTGGCAGTCGGCGAGTTTTCCCGGGAGCGTCATCCCTTCAAGCGCGCCTTTGCGCAATATTGTTTCCTTTGCCGCTTTTGCCGCCCGGCGCGCTTTTGCGGCAAGAATCACTTTTTCGAGAATGGCCCGAGCATCCCCGGGATGCTCCTCAAGCCACGCGACGAACGCCTCTCCGAAAACTTTTTCAACTGCGCCCCGCGCTTCGGGGTTGCCTAATTTCGCTTTCGTCTGACCCTCGAATTGAAGCTCTTTATTTTTTATCTTTACCGAAACAACCGCGGAGAGCCCCTCGCGAACGTCATCTCCGGTCAAATTATCTTCGTCTTTCGCAAGATACCCGTTGCTTCTTCCATAATCATTGAGCACGCGCGTAAGCGCAGTGCGGAATCCTGTGATGTGCATACCGCCTTCCGGCGTATGGATGTCGTTTGCAAAACCAATTTCGCGCGTTGAAAGATCATCTGCATACTGCAACGAAATCTCCACCATAATATCTTTTTCTTCCTTTGCTGCGTAAAAAACAGTCTCGTGTTTTTTTTGAAGGTACTTGTTGAGATACCGAACATACGAGCCGATACCCCCTTCAAAGTAGAAAGAATAAACTAGGAAGTTTTCTTTTATTCGTTCGTCACGAACAACAATCCGAAGGTCTTTGTTAAGATACGCTTGCTGGCGAATATGATCCAATATTTTGCTCCAATCAAATGCGATGGTCTGAAAAACTTCCGGATCAGGTTCGAATGTGACGGCCGTGCCCGAACCCCCGCACGCCCCCGCTTTCTTCAACTTGGTTTTCACTTTGCCCCTTTCATATTCCTGTTCGTACATATGGCCATCCTTGCAAACCTCAACTTTTACCCACACGGAGAGCGCATTTACCACAGAGATGCCAACGCCGTGCAACCCTCCGGCAACTTTATATGCTTCCCCACCGAACTTTCCGCCAGCGTGCAGGGTTGTCATAATCGTCTCAAGTGCGGATTTTTTCGTTTGTTTGTGGTAATCAACAGGAATCCCGCGCCCGTCATCCACCACGCGTACGCGATTTTGAGACATGAGAGTAATGGAAATATTGCTCGCAAATCCCGCCATGGCTTCATCGATAGAATTGTCGACAACCTCCCAAATAAGATGATGGAGGCCGTCAACGCCGGTCGAGCCAATATACATGCCGGGCCGCTTCCGGACTGGTTCAAGGCCTTCTAAGACGTAGATATCCTTCGCGCCATATAATTGTGAATCGTTTTTCTTCCGTGACATATTATTCCCTTACCTCCCAGCCCCGTTCCCCAAGGGCGCGTTTAATGACAACAATCCTATCCAAAACCTCTTTATCCTTCAATGTCCGTTCTGAAGATTGAAAGACTAAATGAAAAGCAAGGCTCTTTCGATCCTCGCCAAATCCACTCCCTTCATAGTAGTCGAACAAATCAACATCAGCCAAGAGCTGCCCACCCGAGTTTTCGATAACGTCTATCACACTATCCGCGCGCTCGTCCTTGTGGACCAAAACAGAAAGGTCGCGAACCATCGCGGGAAACCGAGGTATGGCGCGAAACTCCCGCTTTTGAGAAATATCACCAAGAATATTTGGAATTGAGAGTTCGAAAAAAACCACAGGTTCGCGCGCGCGAAAATCAGGATGCACTTCAAAAAGATACCCAACGCGTTTCGTCCCTATTTCTACCTGTGCGGAACGATGGGGATGCATCGTGCCAAGCAAAGTAAACGGCCACACGGATGCTTTTGGATCAACCTCACGGAACCAAATATCATCAAGTCCGCATTCCTCAACAAGCGCTTCAAGAGTTCCCTTCGCTTCGTAGTAAAGGCCGCCAGACTTTTTCGTGCCCGAGAGAATACACGCAAGCATCATGTGTTCTTCCGGCGTGTTTCGCGCGGGGCGAAACACGCGGCCAACTTCAAAGAGCCGCGGCGAGTGCTCGTAAAGAGTACCAATCTTAATATTTTTTAAAAGACCCGGGAACATTGACGTACGAAATACGGCATACTCCTTGGAAAGCGGATTGGCAAGCTTAAGAGTGCTCCGCGCTTCGCCTATCGATGCGAGATCGTCCTCACTTACCAGCGCGTAGTTAATGGCCTCCGCATAACCAAGTTCTTTCATGTACCCGCGCAATTGGTCTGAAAATATATGTAGCTCGTCGTGTCCCGACGATATCATCGGAGCTCGGGGAGGGCGCGCTTCAATACGCTCGATTCCATAAATCCGCCCAATATCTTCAATAAGGTCCTCGGAGCTTTTAAGATCCTCACGCCATGGCGGCGGAGCAACCATAAGCGTTCTCGCTTTACCTTTTACGGTAGAGCAGCCCATGCGTTTGAGAATTGTTAAAATTTCCTTTTCGCTAAGCACCGCACCAAGCAAGTGCGACGCATAGGGCACATCAAGCAAAATGGGAATAATTTTAGGAAATGGTTTATGGATATCTACGGAATCTTTTGCGGCTATTCCTCCAGCAAAATTTTGAATGTACCCGATAAGCAACTCAACCGTCGACCCAAGTACACGCGCGGGAAGCAAGTGTGAAAATCGCATTGACGCATCCGTTGTAAAACCGACCCGGCGCGCTGTTTCCCGGACCCGCGCGGGATCAAACACCCCCAACTCAATAAGCGCCCGTTTTGTATCTTTTGTGATCTCCGCGCGCTTGCCTCCCTTGATGCCCGCAAGCGCAATCGGTCCGCGCGCGTCCGCAATCACCACATCATTTTTCATGAGATTGATCACTGCGCCGTCAATTGTTTCCATCGTTTCGCTCGGTCTCGCGCGGCGTACTGAAATTGTTTTACCCTCAATCTTGTCATAATCAAAAGCATGAGCGGGATTTCCCGTATCAAGCATGAAATAATTGGTGGCATCCACGAGAGAATTAATTGGGCGGAGCCCGCATACTGCGAACCGCTCTTGAATTTTCTTTGGGGAGGGTTTTACCGAAACCCCCTCGACGTACGAAAGCGTGTAGCGCCAAGCTGTGCCATTTTCAACAGCAGCGCGCACGTATTCTTTAATAGGTGTTTTTGATCGGCGAGCATCTGGCTTTGGAAAAAGAAATTTTGATCCATAAATCGCATGAATTTCGTGCGCGATGCCAATATGCCCCGCAAGATCGGCGAAACGATTCGGAAGAAGTTCAATATCAAAAACCGTATCGCTCCCTTTTTTCTCGATCGATTCTACTTGATATGCGCGAAGAGTAAAAAGCTCCGCAAGCTTTTTGGGCTCCGGCATGCTTTTTACGTAATCAGAAAGCCACGAGTAGGAAAATTTCATAAATACTAAAACTGCTGTAGGAAGCGGATATCGTTTTGGCGGAAGAGGCGGATGTCGGGAATTTTGTATTTCATCATCGCGATACGGTCGAGCCCCATGCCGAAAGCAAAGCCCTGCCACTGGCGCGGCACATATCCCGCCGCTTTAAACACCTTTTGATTTACCATGCCCGCTCCCAAAAGCTCCACCCAACCAGATTGTTTGCAAATAGAACATCCGCGGCCACTGCACCCGATACAGGTAATATCAACCTCAAAACTCGGCTCGGTAAAAGGAAAATAACTTGGGCGAAGACGAATCTCAACTCCCTTGCCGAAAAGTTTCTCAAAAAACGCGTGGAGGATATATTTAAGATTTGCGACCGTAATATCTTTATCTACCATAAGACATTCGAGCTGATCAAACTGAAATTCGTGGGATGCGTCAGTCGCTTCTCGCCGAAAACACGTGCCGCTGTAGACAATACGGAAAGGCGGATTATGCCGCTCCATAAAGCGCACCTGGATTCCCGTTACCTGCGTGCGCGGCACATATCTATTCTTCCCGGGTATAGATTTATCAAGCCAAAACGTCTCCTGCATATCGCGCGCTGAATGCCCCGCCATATTGAGGGCATCGAAATTGTAAAATTCGGTCTCGATTTCAGGACCTTCCACAATCGCAAATCCCAATGAGGTAAAAATATGTTCGGATGTAAGCCGGATTTGAGTAAGCGGATGCAAATGCCCGCGTTTGTGGCGAGTGCCGGGAAACGTAATGTCTACTTTTTCTTTAAGGAGCTCGCGCTTGGTAGTTTGTTTTTTGATAAATGCCCGTTTTTTGTTTAATTCCTCCTCAAGTTTCTCTCGGAGTTTATTTGCACCCGCGCCGATCTTTCTCCGTTCCGCCTCGGGAAGGTCCCGAAGCGAGCGCAAAAGACGAGTCAATTCCCCCTGTTTGCGGCCAAAAATTTCGATTTCCCACTGCGCAAGACCGGACGCGTCCGCTACTTTTTCAAGTGTCTCAAGGGCGCGTTTTTTGAGGGTTTCAAGCAATTCCATGTAGAGCTATTATAGCGCGGATAGCGTTCCAAAACAAGGAATTTTAGACGGAATCATATAATAAAAATATTGCAGAGAACAAGGATTTCTTGTATTCTATTCTAGTAAAGTCACCGCGGTGCCGGCATAGCTCAGTGGTTAGAGCGAGCGCTTCATAAGCGTTAGGCCGCAGGTTCGATCCCTGCTGCCGGCACACAACTGAATATTGTACGCCCCCAATTTTGGGGTGGTAGCTCAGCTGGTTAGAGCGTCCGCCTGTCACGCGGAAGGTCGCGGGTTCGAGTCCCGTCCACCCCGCCAAGATTAAACAAAAGAAATTTTTTCAATAAGCAGCAAAACGCCGCTATTGATTTTTGATAAATAGACATATAATATTAGGACTGAACTTGGGACCTTAACTATAACTACCAAAAAAAACGGAGGCGAAAATGTCGAAAGCAACAGGGTACTCTCTGTGGCTCGTTCCCGAACGAGATACCGAGACGTATGTGTTTCTAGATCAACTCATCCGCAACACGGCGGCACAGTATCGAACGTCAGTATTCGGTCCGCACGTGACCCTTCTTGGTGGCGTCGAGGGTGGAGAGCAGGATGTATGTGAAAAAACTCGAGTGTTGGCTGGAGAACTTTCACCTTACGAGATCAAACTCGGTGAGGTCGGTTCTAACGGGACCTACTTCCAGATCCTGTTCTCTAAGATCGACCAGACCCATTCGGTACTGAATGCGAATGCTCTTGCGCAAAAAGTGTTCGGGGTGGACAAAGGAGATTACTTCCCCCACCTCAGTCTCGCGTACGGTGACCTCTCGAACGAACAAGTCGTCACCCTGCAGCGGGTCGTTGCACAAGGATGCGCAATTGCAGGAACGCACTTCGTCGCACAACGTACCGAGTTGTGGTACACCGAGGGAGCGATCGAAGAATGGTATCGAGTTGAAACCTTTCCTTTCCGTATATCCTGAAGCTTCCTATTGAGGCGTTGGACTTCGTTCCGGCGCCTCCTTTCTTTTTTATATTCAAATATACACCACAAAAAATAAAACCCCCCACCGTTAGGCAGGGTTGTTTGAGATGATGGACCCGATTTTCTCACCCTTCAGGGCGCGGGCGATGTTGTCGGGCTCAAATGCGTTGAACACGCGGATCGTGATGCCGTGCTGCTCGGCCAAAGTCACCGCGGTCTTATCCATGATGCCAAGGTCAAGAGCCAAGTAATCCTTGTAGGACACCCGAGGAAGAAGCTCTCCCTCCTGCTCCTTGGGATCGCGGTCGTAGATGCCATCGACGTCCGTTCCTTTCAGAACAAGCGCCGCGCCTACGTCTCGCGCGCGGTAGATCGCCGCCGTGTCGGTGGTAAAACCGGGATGGCCAATCCCGCCGCCGAAGACAAAGATCACGCCGCTGTCAAGCTCATTCTGTGCTTCCGGTTGGACAAATTGTCCGCCGGCCTCGCCAAGTCCAAACGGCATTGCCAGCTTTGCAGATACATGGAAGCTGTTCGCTAACACGTTCTGTAGGCAGACGGCATTTGCCGCCGAGGCGAGCATGCCAGCAAAGTCAGCGGCGCTGTTAGAAATGCCGCCGGGCACAAGATCGCGCCCGCGCACGATGTTCCCGCCGCCTACCACGACGCTGATGCGCAGGGTCGGCATGGTCTTCCGCACCTCCGCAATCTGCGATGCAACACCGCGGATCATCGGAGCGTCGAACGGGCTTTTCTCCCCGCCGCCGAACGCCCGACCAGAAAGCTTGAGTATAACACTACGGTGAGTCATCTAATCCTCCCCTTTGTCTGCGTACACATTCCTAGAAAGTATAGATATTTATAATATTTTTTCAACCCACAAAAAAAACTCCGCCAGCGGCGGAGTTTTTTTTATACTTCATCGCGTTATTTTAATCGCACCAAGACCCTCGTCTTCACATGCTCCAACCGTTACAGAATTATTCGCGTTCCTACTCATATAGTAACCCGTGTTGGCTTGACTCCATGACTTGGAACCATTGGGACTCTGCGGAACAACACCGAGATAACCAAGAGTTGAAAGCGGAACAATATCAACACAATTGCTGTCTAAAATTGCCTGTGTTGCGCACACGGGCATATTGCCGGCCGGCTCGTTCTGGCAACCGGGATTTCCCGACGCGGTGCCGATCATGTAAAACGTATCGTCAGTGAGGCCAGCGATATTGGCATGATAATTTCCGCCGTTATCAACCTGATGCACGCGGATCGCGCTTAGAATCGAAGAAACATCCGCGGCGCGGCGTGAGTTTCGCGCGGCGGCAAATCGCGTGAGGGGATCAAGCGCCACAAAAACAACCCCCGCAAGGATCGCGATAAGACCGATGACAATGAGAAGCTCAATGAGAGTAAAGCCGCGCATCGTATTTTTTTCTCTTTTCATGGTGATATTATTATCATTAAAACTCCACTTGCTTATTCCATTATATTGGAAAACACCAAGACGTGCATGCGGTTATCCACAACTCACCAAAGAACCAACGCCCATATAATCAGAACAGTCACCAGCACAATTGCCACCGACAACGTGGCAATAGCAACTAACCCCGCAAGCGGCATCTTCTGCGAATGGTGCCGTGCGGCTCCCTCTATCGTTAATACAGGATCCCCTTCCTCAAAACCCCGCATTGCAATACCAAGCGCCGCGAGATCGACAGTTTCGGGAAGGTCGCTCTTTGCCGGAATCCCCATATTTTTTTCCATATAATCTTTAAAGCCCGAGGTCCGAGATAAACTGCCAACGAGCACAAGGGCATGAATGTCTTTCTGTTCGCGATGCCGATAATAATCAAAAGCGCCTCGAATTTCGCGAACAATCATTGTCGTATCGCCTGTGGTACGAAGCGAATAAGCGTATGCGAGGCCATATTCATCACACACCAAAATCATCGTGAGAAAAGCATCGCTTCTCACGATACACGCGGGATCTTTAGGACGAGATGAAAAAACGTTCCGTACGATCGCAAGCGCTTCAGAATCAAAAAATTTAACTTCAATACCAAGAGAAATAAAAAAGTTATTCCATTCGGAAAGTACCACGCGGCTTGCGGCAATCACAAGCACTCTCTTTTTTTCTTTCTCATCGCGTCCAACTGCATATGAAAAAATAATATTTTCCTTCTCAAGAGGAATATTCTGATACACGGCGCGCGTGATGCTTTCCTTGCTCATATCTTCCGACTCATATATAGAGAGGAACGTCTGCGCCTCCGGCAAGCCGCAGATGATCTCATGAGGGAATTCTACGTTCCGAAAAAGCTCGCGAAACGAAGCCGTGAGTTTTAAAGAATCTGAGATTCTTCCCTTTACAATCACACCGGTTTCGAGCTCAACACGCCCGCGCGATGAAATCTTGAACGCGCCATCATGGACAAGTTCTACAACTTCTATCGCGTTATCGGAGATGCTCACGCCAACAGTTTTTTTCTGAAAAAAATGAACCATACATTTTACTCACTCAACTCAACAAGCTGCACGGTTTCTCCTGAAAGATCAACCCGCACATTCAAAGTATTATAATACATACCGTGCCGCCCTCTTGAAATAATAACATGAAACGGCCCGTCGAGATTTACCGAAACCGTACATGACCCATCAGTAAAAGTGGGCAGATCGCCGCCAGTATAAGCAGGGTTCTCACGAAGTTGTTCAAGCGCGTATTCTGCGCAACCTTCAGCAACCGAACGAGCGCGCGCGCCCAGAGAGAGAGTAAACGCCTGATCAATCTCACCTAAACCAAGAAATGTCGCTCCCAATGTCATGAGAAGCGCTGTAGCACCTAATACTACAACCACAAGCAACGCCGCAACGCCACTTTTACGCGTATTCATAAGCGTAAATCCGCAGAACCGGTAAGAACATACTCGTAACTATATCCCCCGCTCCCCCCGCCCTTGTGACGCACGGTGATTTCTATACGCACAACACCATCATAATCACTGAAACGCAATCGAGTAACCTCCACCTGGGCGCTTGTCATCTGCTCGGGCGCCAGGGCACCCCGCTGTATAAAAACCCGCCCTTCCGGATCACGGAAAAATCGAGTGGGGCTTTCCGCAACATCCGTGAGTGTAAGCTCAAGAATACCGTTATCTGAATCAAACACGGAAGCGCCGCTGTTAACAGATTCCGCAAAACGAATGGCGCGCGTGATGCCGCCCATAACTACTCGGGCATTCTCTTGGACCTCCCGCACTACAGAAAAACCCCTGCGCGATAAAGATACGCTTACGCTATAGGTGACCAGACTCGTCGCGATAAGCCCAAGGATTGCAATATAGATGATTATTTCGATAAGGGTGAAGCCGGCGCGCATATTATCGGTAATTAATTCTGATCTCCTCAAGAATGGGCGTCTCTGACCCATCGCCTTCAAGCGTCGCGCGATATCGTACCCACCGATCGCCGTTGTGGTCGGTATGAATAAGTGTGCCCGTCGGTATAATAAAAAAATCAATTTCATCTCCATTGTTTCCAAGAGGACCCGACCACGTGGGCGGCCAACTTAATCCGTCGGCGGATGTCTGAATCTGGAGACGGACTGTACATGCGCCGCAAGCAGGATTCGTTTTGCTCTCTTTCCATTGAATACCATTAAATGCGCGGGTTGCTTCTGCGTCGAATGCATTTGAAATATAAGTGCCGGAAAATTGGTATGTTTGTGATGTACTGAATTTTCCGGACGCAATGACAATACGTTCCAAAGCCGCTCCAGAAAGAGTGGGCCCACCCCACAAAGTTGCATCAAAGCTCCACAGAGAACTTCCACCGGTAAGATGTTCTTCCAAAATGTCGTCTGTCGCCGATGTTGAATCTTGGTATATGCCGAGAAAAACATCGCCATTTATTGAATTTGCTGCAAGCGTAACAAACGATGTATCATCGCCACTCGTCGTAGGCACACTCCATGTCGAGGTCAGATCATCCCAGTACTTTCGCGAAACAGTAGATCCATTGCCCCACGCAAGTATCGCCTGTCCAACCTTGCTCGGGTGCGTTTCAAAAACAATATCAAAACTCCGCGACTGATTTTCTTCAACAGAATTGTCGTGTTCCGGATGCTGGGCAACAGTGTCCCACGCAGTGCCGGACCATAGTCGCGTATTCAAATCACCGGTACCGCCCTGAACCCCCATCATAATTTTGTTTGAACCAGCAGCAAAGTCTGATGCAAGGCGAAGCCATCGCGACCTGCCATTCATCGCAGAGATAGAAAGAAGTGTAGGAACGGTAAGCGCGCCCCCATCCCATACACGGTAATAAAGCTGGCCAGTCGCGGCGCGCCCCCACATAAACATCGCGCGTCCCGTTGTTTGCTCGTATGCAATATCAAATATTTTTGTAGTTGCATTTGAAGCATTCGCGTCCCACACAGCCGAAGAACCCATATTACTCCACACGCTTCCCGTCCATACCATCCCGTATACATCCACTCTTGAATCGATGAGCATCATAGCAATCTCATTGCTTCCGGAAAGAGGATTTGCGGTAAGTTCAACCCATGATATCCCACCACCGAGTACTGTAGAAATAGACTCTTGAGAAACCCACGCCGATCCATCCCAAATACGGTAACTTACTGGGGTTAGCATGCTAGGATTGTTGTACACGACAACCGCGCGGTCGCTGGTCGTTTCGTATTCTATATCAAATCCACGTTCACCACTCGCGCTTGCAAGAAAAATTGGCGAACTCCATACCGAGCCATCCCAGGTCTGTACACGAATACGCCCAGACGAATCCATCGTTCCCAATATCGCCTCGTCGCGCGTGCGCGCAAACTTCAAAACCATATACCGTATTCCAACTCCGGGCGCACCAACCGGAGGAGCTTCCTGTTCGTCTCCCCACGAAGTACCATCCCATAAGCGAAAATATGGTTTTGGATCACCTGAACTCTTTGCATATACAATCATTGATTTTGGCGGCACCGGTATGGGGGCAAGAGTAACCGATCCGTCTCCATCCCCAAACGATGGGTGTAGGGCAGTATCGGCGAAATCGCCATCCGTAAAATCCGCCACAGAATCTTCAACCCAATCTCGGGAATCCCAGTTTGCAAGATACGTTGTGCGCTCGGCAACATTAGGAAGCCCGAATTGATTTTGCCACTCAACGCGCGATGCAATTTTTTTTACGTAAATATCCTCGTAATCTCCGGGGCAAGAAGTCAGTGCGCCAGCACTCGTACGGCATACCTCATCAAGTGAAATAAGCCGCGAAAATTTTCCCATAACTTCTGGAACGCCAATTCCATTGAGTTCCCACCTTCCCGCATTGAAGACAACCTGGCTCGCGCCTGAAGGAAGTCCATTCCATGCGCGATCGCGCACCCCGCGCACCGCTTCGATGCCTTCATCGGCAAGAGAGTCCGCTTGGGTGATTTCTCCTCCACCAACAAGCCCGCGCGCACCACCAGCCGCCATGCTCACAAGGGTCGTCGCAATAAGGGAAAAAATCGCAAGCGCAAGGATGACTTCAAAAAGCGTCTGACCTCTTTTCATCGCAGAGATATTATGCCAAAACTGTTAATTTCAATATCGCGACGAGCCCCCGATTCATGCGTTATGGTAATCGTTTCGGTAGCCGCAATGGAAGGAATGCCCCGAGGGCGCGTAAAGATAAGATCACCGGCCGGGATCGATGTCGAAAGAGTAATTGCGCTTGGCATGGAAACAACAAAGTCAAACGACGCATTACGATTTGAATATTCAACAGGAGTCACCCCCGCGGAGACTTCATAAAGCACATAGCTACGCGCATCGACATAGAAACCGTGTGTTGCATCATCAAGGCCGGCTTGAGATCGGACACGCGTCGTACGCAACATTTGTACCATCAAATCTGCGACCTCGTCGACCTGGCTTTCTGTATATAAATTCCCATAAAGAGGAACAGCGCTTGCTCCCAAAATCAGGAGAAGCGCCATCGTCATGAGCAATTCTACGAGAGTGAAGCCACTAGTACCGGATGTTTCCCGTGATTTCATAAATCGGAGTGATAATCGCAAGCGCAAGCCCACCTACAACGAGACCAATCAGAAGAAGCAATAAGGGCTCGAGTACCACTGACAGTGTCCTTGTCGATGCATCAACTTCTGCCTCGTAAAAACTCGCGAGGTACAGCAGTGTTTCCTCGAACCTTCCCGCTTCTTCCCCCACGCGAATCATCTTTGTTGCAATCATGGGAAAAAGATGCGGATAGTCCGCAAGACTTTCAGACAATCTTGCACCTTTTACAATTCGCATCGAAGCGGCAACAAGCGCTTGCTGGTAATAATAATTTCCGAGCGATTTCTGTGTAATAGTAAGCGCCTCATCAATACTCACTCCGCTTCGAAGAAGCATCCCAAGCGTGCGGCTAAAACGGGTCATGTTTGCATTCCGTGCCATAGTTCCCGTGATCGGCGCCCGGAGAATAATCAGATGGGTAAAAGGTCTTGTTGCGGGGCGCTTTGCAAGCCATACAAGAATACACGCGCCCAGAATAATCCCCACGGCCGTTGATACGCCGTGCGCACTGATAAAATTAGAAAACCGTATGAGGGCTCTAGTCGTCAGCGGCAACTCCGTGCGCAAACCTTGAAAAAGAGGAACTATTTTGGGAAGCACAAAAAACGAAAGTCCAAGCGCAAGCAAGAATGCGGCAACAAGGACAACTGCGGGGTACAACAACGCACCGCGGATTTTAGTTACA
>MHOB01000022.1:1810-8996 GCA_001821795.1 Candidatus Ryanbacteria bacterium RIFCSPLOWO2_12_FULL_47_9c | reverse complement strand
TATACTGCCGATGACAATGATTTTTCTCATACAAAATAATCTAATGACTTTTCGAAGACGACTTATGATGAATTGCGTCCACGCTTAAATAATCTTGATTGTATCAAAAAGAATAGTAGCCCGAGTGATGTCATAAAAATGCCAGCAGTGGTCAAAAAATTAACGCCGTTCTCCCATCTACTTCCAAGATAATAGCCGATAGAACTATAAAGCAAGACGTACGACGCCTCACCGGTAATCTCGTAAAAAAGGTACTTTCTGTAAGACATACCTATAATGCCGGAAAGAACGTTAACGGACGGACCGATCTCCGTCATAAATCGGCTAACGAAAATTAACGACGCTGTGTTTGTTTTGGTGTATTCTTTCAACATATGGAAATTGGGCGAGGTGAGTATTTTTTTAAATCCGATCAAACGTAATAATTCTTCGCCATATTTTTTTGAGATAAAGAACCCCAAGTTGTCGCCCGCGATATTTCCCAAGAGCGCGATTCCGAACACCGCCGGAAAACTGAAATATCCTTGGAATGCGAAAGCGCTTGCGGCAACCAAGGTTGTGCTTGCCGGCAAAGGGAGAAAAAAAGCAGCAACAAACGTAATAACGAACAATGCCGCATATTTATAAACTAGAATAAACGCTAAAAGTGATTCTAATACAATAGTCATCGACTTGTGGGTTGCGGGGATTCGGAGTTTCTCGCAAGTATCAGTCGTCTAATTTTTTCTACGGCAGTTCTGGGATCTATCCGGTCGCGCTTGAAAAATTTATCTATGGGCAGATTCGGATAGGCGGAGTCACTAATATTCAAAGCATCCTTGAAATAACCATCCGGCAAATTGAATTGCTTGTTTATATAATCAAAAGTCATCCATGGTTTGATATCATTAATAGTGATTTTTTCTGGTAATTCTCTCGGATGTTGTGGACGTTTTAATACACCAATTTTGTATAACACTCTGTATTCTTTAACGAGCACTATCCCTGAAACTATCAAGACTACAATAAGAAACGAAATAACAAGGAGGCGCGGAGTTAGAATATTTTTAAATTTTTGTATAAATTTCATTTTACGATCTGATTTTTTCAAACAAACACCACCAAATTTGATTTGGACCCGGGGAGAATCGAACTCCCGGCTACCGCATGCAAAGCGGTCGTTTTACCACTAAACTACGGGCCCGGCACGAGCATAATAACAGAATTTTATTAAGAGGACAACCGTTTACCGGCTCACACTTTCGGCCCGTCGGACAAGGGTTCTATTTTTTTCGTAAAAAGTCTCAAAAGCAAAAACGCAAGTATGGCGACAATAACGCCAAGCGCTGTTGGTAAAAGAAATTTATTGCGCTCGGTCAGCGGCGGAAGCGGGGGCGAGTAGTCGGAATTTTTTTCTTGCGGCCCCAAAGATACCCGGCTCATGCTCCCTTCTTCAAGATATGGAAAAAGGCGCTCGATGTCGTATTGAGGGCGTCGCGCTTCAGTATTGCCATAAAAAAGCGTGTACGAACTTTCCTCTGACGCGTTAAAGACAAGGGTGCGTACCACACCAAACACTTGCAGCCCACGGATATCGAGCGGCTGATCGTCACGATTATAAATAGAAAACTTAAGAAATTGTGTTTGCGTTTCTGGATAGTAAAATTCGATGTTTTCCCCCTGGAATTTTGAAGTATCGGTGCGAAACACCACTCCGCTTCCCACAAAACGCCAACCGCTCTGACGGTCATTGCTTGCAGATACATCAACACGCCTATTGAAATTTTCACCCCCAATACTGAATCTTGCCCTGCGCGTCGGAATACCCTTACCTCCAAGATCAGCGATGATCTCGGTCGCCTGGTCTTTACTATTTTCAACAGCAGAAATCTCGGGCTGAAATACCGTTTCTTTCGCGGCAGTATTGACATGAAGCGAAACCGTTACCCCCTCCACCCGCAGAGGATCCTCTCCGTGATCAAGAATCTTAACGCGCAAGTACCGCACGGTGCTCTCCGGGTAATCAATGGTGGTATCTTCAACGTGCGCGGGGCGTTCATCCCGAACTGTAAAATCAAATATTTGTCCCTTTTTAGTAAGCGTCCTCCATGAGCTCGCGTCGTTGCTTCCCTCGATCTCAACTACGCGCCGAAAATTTTCAGAAGGAGTCCCAATCGTTACGTTATTGTGAAATTGTCCCGCGCTCCCAAGATCAACCGTAAATTCCGTTGATTCGCCTTCGCGAAACGAAAGGTCAAACATGCGCGCAGGCAAATTCGAAATCTGCGACCGATCCCCTTGGGGCGCGAACGTAAAAGGAACCTCACCGCCATTGTCGCTGACAATACGGATATCGGAAAAATTTTCTTTAGCTCCATTAAATACTTCTTCATCGAGATCAAGGAGAACAAAACCGGGCGACGAAACGCCCTCGATCCGTTTTTTAAACTGCCAGAGAGCGCGATCAAAATCCGCATATGCATTGAACGCATACGCGCCGAGAAAAAACAGGAAAAATAGAGTAGTCCTCTTCATGACGAGAGTCTTTTTTGATTTCGGTAATAAAGATATGATCCCGCGAGGAGTAAAACGCCAAGCACCATAAATGATATAAAGCGGTAAACCGTCGGTAAGCTCGCAAGATCAACAAAGAATACCTTAACAAGCGTTATCCCAAAGAGAATAAGGGCCCCCCATCGAGCTGACTTGCTTTTTCGAATCATACCCACAACAAGTGCAAGCGACGCATAGAGCGCCCATAGAACTGAAAGCGAGACATTTCCTTGGTTGAGGAGTCTTCGGTATTCACCGGTATCATATACGTTATACCAATTTTCTCCCTTACTTACCGCCGCCTCGCGCAGAAGCGCGATTTTCTTTTCAAAAAACGCACTGACCTCAAGACTCAAAATCGCAAGAAGAAGAATATTCCAAAGCGCCCCAAGCGCCACAACCGCATTTTTCTCTCCGGAAGACGGCGTGCCGCGCATGTATAGGCCCTGCATGACAACCGCTGACGCGATAACGACAACATATGTCATGACACGGACGTTGAATAATATCGTGTGATCTACGATACTCCGGATATTTGTGTCAAGCGCAAAAAGCCGCATAAGCGCAATGGCCAGAACGAAAAGAGCGCCGTAGCGAATCTCCTCACGCCCAAGCGAAAATCCAACGAACGTGAGTATGACCGCCTCGACTGCCCACGCAATGGTAATCCAATGATCCGAAAACTGAACCGGAAACACAAGAGTCAAGAAAATAAGCGCGATCGCCCCAAGGAAAAGACCGAGACTGCGATCTTTCGCTTTTGCAGTAAGCGCGATATAAGCAAGAAATATATAAAGCGCCGCCATAAGCGCCGTGAACACTCCCAAATACGGCTCGTAATCAGCACGCAACAATCCATAACTCCATCCGTAAAACCACGCGGCATTGAGAGTTAAAAGCCCAAGATCATCCGCGCGCGATTCCGCTTCGGAAAATAGATTCCCGAGTATCGTCGCGAAAAGATATTCGGCAAAAAATACAATAAGGTAAAGTTCCGTCAAAAACAGCTTTGAATCGTTGTAATGAAATCCGAACCATGAGCCAAAAGAAATAAATGTACCTATCAGTCCGATGAGATTGAGCGCGCGCCAGTTGCGGAACGTAGCGATGAGGAGAATCCCAAAGTTGAGGATCGCAAGATAAGTGAAAAGCCCAATCTGATTATCAACGGGCGTTGAAAGTAAGAACGGCGTCAAGAAACCGCCGGTCACGGCAACCACCGCGAGCGGGAAAGCGCTGTATCGAATCGCAAGCCCGCCGCCAAATACGGTGACCACAATCATAAAGGCAAACGCCGGAAGTTGGGCAATGAGATCATAGTATGCAAACGCAGCAAAAATGGAGAGATAGAAAAGCGCAATGCCGCCGCCGGAAAGAACCCACGAGTACTTTTCATATTTCTTGGAGAAATACTCTCCCAAACCAACAAAGACAAGACCGCCCAAAAGCCCGAGGATAACGCGGCCCGTTTCTCCGATGAGATTGTTGTCAAAAGCGTATTTCAGGAAAAACGACGCGCCGATGATAACCGCAACAATGCCGACAACCGCAAGCCAACGCTGGCCGATGTATGACTCAAAATCTTCCGCACCGCGAGAGAAAAACGTAGATTTCACTTCACTCCCCGCAGTTGGCGGGGGCGGCGGAGGTATTTCGCCAGTCGCGGTAGGCGGCGCAGGGATTCTTTCAAATAAATACGGCTTCTCGGCCTCAACAATACCAAGCGCCTTTTCAATCCGCTCAAGCCGCTGTTTTATGTCCTGAATCTCTTCGCTCATAGACCTCGTTTTAGTATATCATGGCCGTAAAATACTAAAATCCCCGAAACGCAAACCATAGGAAAATCAATACCCCGCCTATAAATACCACAGGGGCCAAAAGCCCAATCACTACTCCCCAGAAAGCGGCTTTCCAACGCGGGCGAATGAGAAAGAAAGCGATAAAAAAATGAACCGCAGAAAAGATGAGATAAAGAATGACAAAAAAAGTAAGTAACCGGCTAAAGCCATAATAAGAGGAAAAAAGATAGTCAGCAACTCCAAGCATAATCACCACTTCAAGCCAGTACAGCCCGCAAACAGCCGCAAATCCCAAAATAAATTGCAGGACCTTTATTCCCCTCCGCTTCCAAACGCCCCCCGTTGCGCGCGCATCGAAAAACGCGCGATCAACGTCGCCCGAATCATATCCTGCTTCCAGTAGTTTTTGCCGCAGCTGAATCTCGGAGTATTGGTTCCGGTACTGGTTAATATAGCGGATGATATTTGGATTTGGCATTTGATATTATTATCCTCTTTTTGCGAGTAAAATCATATGATCAATTAACTGTGGAAATTCGAGTCCCGCGTGGCGGGCCGCCTTGGGAAAAAGCGATTCAGATGTGAGTCCCGGCAGAGTATTCACTTCAAGCACATATACTTCCGGCGCCCGGCGAGTAGAAGAAGCGGGTTTTATAATCATGTCGGTCCGCGAATAATGGCGAAGACCGAGTGCGTCATGCGCTTCAAGCGCGACATCTTGTATGCGCTTCGCCATGGCCCCGTAGAATTCGGCCGGGCAAACCTCTTTTGTTTTCCCGTTGTATTTTACTTGATAGTCAAAAAAATCGGCATTCTCGGGCGGGATAATCTCTATCGGGGCAAGAGGACGCACCGTGCCATCTGTATTCTCAAGAACGCTGGCGGTCACTTCACGCCCGGGAATATATTCCTGTGCGATAAAATGCGTATCGACAGAAAGGGTTTTTTTAATCGCATCAGGAAGGTCGTGAGACGTGTTGACTTTTGAGACACCCACGGAAGAACCGCGCGACCGCGGCTTTATAATCCACGGTGGGCTTGCAAGCTCAAGAATCCGCCGGGTGTCAGTATTTTGTGCGGTCATGCAAATACTCTTCGGCATCCGGAGCCCGCGCTTCTCAAGAATATTTTGCGCCATTTCTTTATTCATGGCAATCGCGGAAGGAAGCGCGCACGAACCGGTATAAGGAATCCTGTGCTGGTCAAGTATCTGCTGAATAGTGCCATCCTCGCCATACTCGCCATGAAGCGCGTTAAAAACCACGTCTACCCGCCCAATTGCTTCAGTAGGACTCAACCACTCATGCCGATCCCCAAACAACCAGGCCCCACTCTGCGTAATATAAACAGGGTATGCCTCGTGCCGTCCAAGAACAGAGAGAGCGCGAAGTACATTCAACCCCGACATTATGGAAACGTCGTGCTCGCTCGAAGGACCCCCCATGACTACACCAACACGCATCATACGCTATTTTGGCTTTTTGATTTGTTCTGGAAAAACATGATCGAGAATATTTTTAAGGTCATAAGCATCATGCGGGAGCTCAACACTGACCGGCTCATCGATGTGCGAGAAGCGTATTTCAAAAAGAAGCTCGGTGATTTCCGCGGAGGGATTATGCGGATCAGTAAGCGCAGTTTGAGATGTTAATTTTACAACGCGTCGGGTGTTCTCGGAAATCCAAGCGTTTATTTCAATATCCCCCAGCATACCAAACGCATCAACAATCTCACGCCTTTCAGCATCGTCAGAAACTTTTGCCGCTTCTTCGAGAAACGAAACAAGCTTTTCCCTATCCAGTTTGCCCTTGACGCGGTAGGTGAGCTCCCCATCCACGTCTTCTGGGAATACCTTCTCCTCCCACGAGATGAAACTGTTTTTATCCCACAAATCCTGAATCTGCTTTATCTTATCCTGCGTGATAAGATCGGGTTCGTGTTCCGGGCTAATGATGTATTCTTGAAAACGCGGATCAAGTTTGGCGAGTTTCTCAACGGAAGCGTTGAATTCTTCCTGGAATGCAACCGGATTAAAAGATACCCATTTTTCTTCAAGCGATTTTGTTGTGAAAGTAGGAACGTCGTCTCCAAAAAACGCCCGAGAGTCAAGAAATGGGAGCTCGAGAAAACGGAAATAGTATACGCCCTCCGATAGCTTACTCTCGAATTCGACATTCGACCCCAAAAGCGAGCGCGTTCCAAGGGTAAGGACAAGCTGATATCTTGGATTGTTCTGATCATGATAGTCCACCGCCCCCTTCGCACGCACGGTGAACGTATAGGATGGGGGGCCATCCTTTTGTTCGGCTCTCACAATGCCATAGAGCACACTTGCCATTGGATGCAGAAATGGTTGGACTGCCCTGCCCACGGTTCCGCTCGCATCCCGTTCCACGCGCAGCGAAAATTCTGTATCGTACTCAAACGATTTCATCGTCGCAAGCGAACCGAGACCTTCCTTTACAACCTTCTGTGGATACAGAACGGCACTCCAGTACCAAAAACCTGCGCTCGCGGCGGACGCCACAATAAGGCCAAATATGCTAAACGCGGCGACATAAGTTTTTTTATGGCCGACCGGCACCATGTTGGGCCGTAATAAAATCGGGCTTTTTGGCGCTGCGGCTTCTTCTTGCTTGCCGGAAAACATATGCTCGCGTGAACGAAATTCCGGCGCGGGAGAATCTGTCACCACGGGCTGCCGGGGCGAAACGCCCTTCGAAATCGGTATTTGTCGCGGTTTGATTTCATCATAAGGCACCGACGTATGCGGGGCGTCGAGTAATTTTTCGTGAGGTTCGGGAAGCGCCACTTTCGGTGGAATAGATTCTTTTGGCTTCTGTACAAATGTGCGC
>MHOB01000022.1:0-1748 GCA_001821795.1 Candidatus Ryanbacteria bacterium RIFCSPLOWO2_12_FULL_47_9c | reverse complement strand
CTGATCAAGGTTATGGAACGCCGCGTCAATTTCGCTAAGGGGCCATCCGGATTTTTCGAGTTCCCTGCGGATTTCTACATCAGAAAAACCCGCATTGCGCGTAATTTTTATATATTCGAGTGCCTTTTCGCGCGGCATATCTCAAGTATTGCAAAACTGGCTTTAATATGCTAGAGTGCTGCTAGCCCCAACAGGGCATTTTTTGTTGGCCAGAAACGAGAATTATGTACACAACAATGTTTATTTCCACTTTCTTAGGCGTCTTGTGGGGCAAGACGATCCTTTTAATACCACCCGTGACTTCTCCTACAACTTCGGTACAAGCCCCGACCGCGGTGGAACCCCCCTCTCAAGAAGAGGAAGAATACATTATTATCGACTCCTACATGAGCGAGGTCACCGCATACGCTTCCACGGTAGAAGAAACAGACGAAACGCCATTTCTTGCCGCCTCGGGTAAGCATGTTTATTGGGGAATGGTTGCTTCAAACGCACATCCGTTTGGCACGCAACTCCGGTTTCCGGAACTCTATCCTGATATCATCTTCGTTGTTGGAGATCGTATGAATAAGCGCTACTCCTCACGCTTCGATATTTGGTTTCCCAAAACCGACCAAACAAAACAATTCGGGCTCAAAAACACGCGCGTCGAGATCATCCGCGAGAAGAAATACAAAGACATTGCACTCAAATAGAAATTAGATTTGGCTGTTTTGGCGGAAACCGCTCGGGGTCAATGGTGCGTAAGAAACACGCGCGACCGGCATCGTGCATCCAGCTCTCCTGCGTAGCAATTAAGCCCATCGGTTTTACTTGGGTTATTCCTGCCTCTTGTTTACTTGATGTCTTAAACACCGCACAGAGTTCAAACGACAATTTGTCTGACGTGCGATACTCGTAGTTCTCATTTGTTTCCGGGTCGCGCGGAGGTATAACAACAAGTACTTCGTCGCGCAATTCATCAATAGAGTTTGGAAGACGGCGTTTTGTTTGCCAAAAGCTCGCGACCTGACTTTGAATCTGCTCAAGATCATAAACGCGACGGCGATCAAACTCTCGATCACGCGCGGTCTGCGGCAAGCCCGCGACAACGAACCCGAAAATAATGGCAGTAAACCCAAGTGCGGAAACTGCGCGCACAAAAAGTTTCATGCGCGGATCGTGTGATGCCGCAACGTCTTTGCGCACATTCCATCCGTAATAGACAAATACCGAAAGCGCGAGTGCGAGCACGGTAAGTACCTTGAGCACAAACCGCAAAGTCAGCTCACCGTTTAAAAACGAGAATATGACCGACACCAAATCGCCTACGATCACAAGTGTTGCTACAAAAAGCGTAAAATAAAGCAACCACTTGCGAATTTTGAGCGCACGCTTTTCCGGATTTTTTTCAAGATCGCGCTCAAGATAACTTGTGAACCACAGATACAGTGGGAATATCACAACCAACAGCGCAAGCGGCCAGCGCAGAGCGCTTTTGGCATACCACCCATACGTATCAGAAAGCACATCAGGAAAATATACGTCAATAATGCCAAAGAGCAAAATCCCAAAACCAATCACGCTTACATAGAGAAAGATGATCGAGAGCAAATGCGAAAACACATCTCGCGGTCCCGTTGTTTTTTTAACTTCAGTTTCCATTACATTCGGACAGTTCTACTGGCGTCGTGATTCCCGGATTTGACGTCCAGCCGAGGAAAAACTGATTAAGACTCGTGCCTGCATTTTTTATTTCAAGATAGTAG
>MHOB01000021.1:3386-8660 GCA_001821795.1 Candidatus Ryanbacteria bacterium RIFCSPLOWO2_12_FULL_47_9c | reverse complement strand
GAAATGTGATTATCGTAATACTATCTTCATCGAGCGCGTATTTTTCACTTTTCAAAATTGTTTTGACGCGCTCGCGGATCTTTTCCTGCGAGAGCCGGCGAAACTCAAAACTTTGCGTGCGCGAAAGAATTGTGTCTGGAACTTTTTCAAGTTCGGTGGTTGCTAAAATAAACATCGCATGCTCCGGCGGCTCCTCAAGCGTTTTCAAAAGCGCGTTGAATGCTTCTTTGGTAAGCATGTGCACTTCATCAATAATATATACCTTACGCTTCGCGTGCATGGGAGTAAAACGTACGGCATCTTTGAGCTCGCGGATATCGTCAATACCGCGGTTTGATGCCGCATCAATTTCAATGAGATCGAGCGCTTTGCCGGCGCTGAATTCAAGGCATATTTGGCACGAATTACACGGCTCGCTGTCGTCACCACGTTTTTCGCAGTTATATGCTTTCGCCAAAAGCCGTGCGAGCGTAGTCTTACCCGTGCCGCGCGTTCCTGAAAACAAGTATGCGTGCGAAACGCGGCCAAGACGCAAGGCATTTTTCAGCACCGTCACCACGTGCTCTTGCCCTACAACTTCCGCGAAACTCTTGGGCCGATACTTGCGATAGAGGACAACATGCTCGGACTTTTGCATATATTATATCCTACCATAGATTCGCTCATAAACCCGTGACCGGTGCACGATAACCAAAATCTTTACCTTTCGACTTTCGATACGAAAAATAACACGCCAATCACCAACTCGAAGTTTGCGATATCCGCTAAGCGATCGACGCAGCGGCTTACCATATATTTCTGGCGCGTGAGTAAGTTTGGACTCAATCGCTTTTTTTACTTTGCCCCGCCACGCGCCATTAAGTAGCGGGATGTCATCGCTCACTACACGTTCATGATACGTTATAACAAAATTTACGCCCACGCCTTTTTATGCGAGACAAATCTTGCGCTTTTAGTGTCGCGGCGCGAGGCGATGGCATCCCACACCTGATCTTCCTCAATTTCCAAAGCAATCCGAAGAAGATCAGCGGCTTTAGTGGCTTCTGGCATATCGTCACGGCGCGCAAGCGTTGTAAGTGCCCTTTCTAAGTCTGGAGAAAGACTAATATTAATGCGTCGTTTTGTAGTAGGCATAAATAAAGTGTATCAAAAGTGTATCACCCGTGTCAATACTACCGAAACACGATAAATTTGTATCCGAGGAAATTCCAGAAAAGCGATATGAGAGTTGCTGCAACTTTTGCCGCCGTAAGAAGCCGCACTTCGGTCAAGCCATTAAACGTTGGCACAAACGTTGTAACAAGAAACACTAACGCGCTGTTAATGCCGAGCCCAATAAGTGTAATAACTACAAAAGCAGTAAATTCTTTTTTCGTGGGGGGCGCCTTTTCGCTGAATGTCCACGATCTCTGCCAAAAATAACTATTAATAATCGCGATAGTCGCGCTTACAACATTGAAATAAATAATCTCAACGCCACTATAAATACCCGTCCACACACTCAATGTCGTCACGATGCCGGTATCAACGGAAAAGTTCATGAGCCCCACAATGCCAAAACGTCCGAGCTGTTTGAGCGCAGTGATATGTGCAAAAAGTTTCGAGGCAACAATATAAGCAATCATCTCGCCGACCGGAAACAGAACAAACAACCACCATGGCGAAATTAAAATACCACCGAATGCAAGTGTTGTAGCGTTGTTAAGTAAAATAAGGCGAGCAAAAAAAGCCGTGATAAGCCCGATGATCGCCGCATACCAATAATCTTTTTTAAGCATGATACCGTCTACGAATTTCTTCCTCGAGCTCCGCGCGTGACCGCCCATAGGTAAGGCATGAGAACTTAATCGCGTCTTCCCGTATTTTCAGATCACCTTTTGCCGGAGGATATGTTTTCATATTGAACGCGCGGGAAGTCGTGCCATGTATCAAAAGTTTAACATAGGCATTATAGTTATCAATGTTCAAAAGGTCGCGTTCACCAAAGACTGGACTGAATTGTTTTGCCATAAACTCACCATCGTCCGATCCAACCCGAAAGGCAACCATCGAACCCGCATTGCCGAATACCGCTTTTTTAATTGCATCCTCAAGCTGACCAAGAAATTGGTGCGCGATAATAAGATCGAGGCGATATTTCCGGGCTTCTGAAAGGATCGTGGCAATTGATTTCGTCGTCACATTCTGAAACTCGTCAATATATAAATAGAAATCGCGCCGGCCCGCCTCGTCTTTAATATCAACGCGGGAAAGCGCAGCGATAAGAATTTTTCCCACAATAATAAGCCCGAGGAGAGCGGAGTTAAGCTCGCCCAAGCGTCCCTTTGAGAGATTAATCAAAAGGATCTTCCCGGAATCCATTGCTTCGCGGAAACGAATCGTGCTTCTTTCCTGCGCGATGATTGGGCGCATTATCTCATTTGCAAGAAACGTGTCAAACTTTGATGTCACATAAGGAACCATGTTCTGTAAACTTGCCTCACCCCCTGCCTTCTCGGCGATTTTCTGCCAAAACATATTGACTACAATATTCGAAGAGCGGCTTAACTTGTAATCGCGAAACTGCTTGTCGGCGAGCACTCTGCCCACTTCGAGCAGTGTGTTGCCTGACTGCGGATCTTCCATTACAAGCATCGTTGCGTTGCGAAAATATTGTTCAAACATTGGCCCGCCGGCAACCGACATATTGAAAAGTTTATTAAAAATATCAAAAAGTTCATTTACCACGAGTGATTTTTGTTCCGGATAGCGTATATCGTATTCAAGAAAATTGAGTCAGACGGGGCGTTCCGTATCACCCGGATCGATATATATGACATCTTCAATGCGTTCTCGTGGAATAAATCCCATGAGCGTATCTATCGTATCGCCGTGCGGATCGATAAAACACATGCCACGTCCCGCTTGGATATCCTGGCGTGCCATCTCTTTAAGGAGTGCCGATTTACCGGTTCCCGTCTGGCCGATGATATACACATGGCGACGCCGATCATCTTCCGTAATATATACATCGCGTTCTTCCCCCCGATAAACGCTCTTCCCCAATCTGATGCCGCCTTCGGGTAAATTTACGGGAGGCGGCGCCTCCCGCGCTTTCAGATACTGCACATTCGGCTGGGCAAACCCTGCATACGGGAAATGAAAAATACTCGCAAGCTCACTCGCGCTTAAGTAAAGTAAACCAGCGCGGGAAAATAGCCGGAATGAAAATTCATAAAGGAGCCCCTCGAGCGCGCGGCCTCCAAGCTCTTCAAAAACAAGTTCATTGCCCTGTGGATTATCAAACTGCTGGAACGCCGCTTTAAGCCCCTGTAAAATCGCGCTACACTCTTCGGGTGTTTGGGCGGATACGACCAGACGAATCGTCACGTCAAATGCTGGCCGTGACGCTTTTGTTTCAATTTGTTTCGCCGTCTCTTCATCAACCGCCTTTGGTCGCGCAGCTTGCTGCTGAATTTCTTGCGGCGTTGACTTGTAAGCAATACTTTTAACGAATTCGCGGCCAAAACCGCCAAGCGCATCTTTAAGCATTTGCCCGGAACGCAACCTCCGCGCCGCTTCCTTGCCACGCGCGTAGAGCGGGCGGCGAGTGGGGCGCATGACAATTTGGATGGAAGCACCGTCTCCTTCTCTCTTCAACTTCGCAAACGCGCTCGTTATGGCTGCAAGCGGATCGTGGCCAAGTTCATTGTAGGTTCGAAGCGACAAAAGCGGACTTTTATTGAGAAACGCGACCGCCCCGGCACTCGCACCCGACGGATGAAAAATATTATAATCATGGCTCACTTCAATCTGCGCTGATGGAAAAAATGAATGGAGTTGGCTTGCAAAAAACTGGGCGTATATGCGCGGAAGCGCGGAATAAAAAACTACTTCCTCTCCAATATGAGGGAGGGCCGCCTCAAATATGACCGCGGGACTCCCAAATCGGAGCCGATGGAGCCATCCAACCCGCAATGCACCAAGCGCCGAATAAAACTGCTCCATGGCAACCATAATCTCTTTCGGTTCTCTTTTTTTTGTTTCTCCTGCCGGCGGATTCTCCTCTTGCGGCAGAAGAATCCGGTAAAGCACGAGATCAAGCGCGCCAGATAATTCGTAACGTTTGCGCGGGCGCAAAATCAAAATATAGAACAACACCGCACAAAACAGTATTGCGAAAATAAATACAAAAAACGATGCGATAAATATTTCACTCATGCGTCTCGATAACGCCTCGCTGCTTTAGATCATCGAGAAACCTTTCCACAAGCGCAATGTAAAATTCTTTAAAAAGATATGGGTTGTGCGTTCCGCGCGCCCGCTCGGCGGCCTCGAGAATTCCTTCTTCAAAAGCCGTCCGTACAAGATAACCGACATCGCGGTCAAGATCGTGTTTTTGTTTTTCTTCCGGGGGCGGTACCGGCTCCGACACATCACGGTATTCCGTGTGTTTCCGAAGCGTTTCTTCAATAATATCGCGTATTTCACGCTCCGGTTCTTGCCGCCTCTTTTCCTGAACCTCACGTTCAAGATATTCTCGTTCCTTTTCCGGAGTCTCAAATCTAATCCCCTTTTCCATGGTTCTTCCAGTATAGCATAGTGTATAATTAAATCGTGAGGGAGCGATTACATATAGTGCTTCTTATTGGAATATTGTTCTTGGCGCTTTTTTTCCGCGTCTGGCACCTTGCCCCGACAACAACCTCGAACCTGACGGTTCCGCCTGGTCTTTTTTCAGACGAAGCAATGAACGGGAGTAACGCCCTTGAAGCGCTTGAGACGGGCAAATTTAAAGTATTTTACCGTGAGAACAACGGCCGAGAAGGGCTTTTTATTAACCTTCAGGCCCTCTCAATACGCATCCTGGGTAACACCGCCTTTGCGCTCCGTATCGTAAGCGCGCTTTTTGGAACTGCGACCGTGCTTGCGGTTTATCTTTTCACCAAAGAGTACCTTCGAGACAACCACATAGCACTTCTTGCTTCGTTCCTTCTCTCGGTAAGTTTCTGGCACATTATGTTTTCCCGCATAGGATTCCGCGCCATCATGGCACCGTTTTTTCTTACAACGGGGCTCTGGCTCCTCTATGCCGTTTGGGATAGACGAAATGACCTCCATCATGCGCGCGTTCTGCTTGGAAGCGCTCTGGGGGGAATCTTCTTCGGGCTTGGATTTTATTCCTACATCGCCTATCGCGCTGCTCCCCTCCTCCTGCTACCGGCGCTTGCACTTTTTGTCCAATCGGCTCGAAAAGAAAAAAATAACTGCATCATCTGCATTCCAGCGCTTTTT
>MHOB01000021.1:0-3342 GCA_001821795.1 Candidatus Ryanbacteria bacterium RIFCSPLOWO2_12_FULL_47_9c | reverse complement strand
TCTTGACAACCCCGGCGATTTCTTGGGCCGAACGGGCCAAATTTCTATTTTTCAAAGTGAATATCCATTCTTTGCGTTCTTAAAAAATGCAGGGATCACATTTCAAATGTTTTACTTTTTGGGAGACTTCAATGCGCGCCATAATATTCCCGGAAACCCGCTCTTGTGGTGGCCGATCGCGGTATTTTTCACCATCGGACTCGTACTTGCGTTTCGAAAAAGATATTGGCTCCTCATCTCGTGGCTCGTTGTAATGATGCTGCCCGTCGCCGTATCAAATGAGGGGATCCCCCACGCGCTTCGCTCAATAATCATGATCCCACCCGTTTTTATCATTGCAGCAATCGGTTTTGCGTCAGCTCTTGTAACCCTGTATCACTTTACACATTCGCGCTTCGTGCAAACAATAGTCACTGCGCTTGCTGTAATTATCGTAGTAGCGCATGTTATCCATACCTACAACACATACTTCATAGAATGGGGGGAAAGCGCGCTGACAAAAGAATCATTCGGTGGGAATCTTTACAATATCGGCTTATTCCTCAACAATATGCCGGAAGATACTCTAAAGTATGTCGTCACCGACGAAACGGAAACCATCGACCGCACAGGAAGGCCCATGTCGCTTGAACCAATATTATTTGCAACAGACACTTATCTTCCCCACCCCGAAGGATATAAAAATATTTACTATAAAACGACCGCACAACTTGATTCTCTCAACTGCCAAACGGACTGTATGATAATACCAATTCGCAATAGCTATGCGATTTTTGCTCTGGCGCGTAAAAAATACCCCAACCTCCAGTTTGACCGTTCGATCGAACAAAAATATCAACTCCTGGTCGCGCGACCAAAATGAGCCCCTCACGATTTTTTGCAACAACAACTGCCGTACTACTCCTTTTTATTTCCGCCACGCTTGCGTATCTTGCGACGTGGAATAACAGCGCTATCTTTGATGAAACTGCGCATATCGGCGCGGGGTATGCATACCTCACCGAACGTGACTCGCATCTTAACCCAGAACATCCTCCGCTCGTAAAAGATATCGCGGCGCTTCCTCTCCTTTTTTTCAATCTCTCCTATCCGACCGATACCGACGCATGGAGTACCGAAGTCAACGGGCAATGGGATCAGGGGGGAGGGTTCTTATTTGAATTCGGAAATAATCCTGAACTTATTCTCCGCTCATCGCGTCTTCCCATTGTCATACTTTCTTTTCTAACCGGACTTTTCTTGTTTTTGTGGATCCGCAGCGTGTTTGGGAATAAAGTCGCGTTTCTTGCGACATTTTTCTTTGCTTTTTCACCAACCGTACTTGCCCATTCTGGCTTTGTCACAACCGATATCGCAGCAACCCTCGGTTTTCTTGTAGGCACCGCAACATTCGTTCGATTCCTTAAACAACAAACTCTCCGGCGCTTTACAGTGGCATCACTTGCGTTCGGCATAGCCCAACTTCTTAAATTTTCTCTTTTTCTTCTTGTACCTATCTATATAATTCTTGCTTTTGTCTGGCTCGTGGTAAGCGAAGATCTACATCCTCTAAAAAACTGGGTACGAAAAACTTTTCTACTCTATAGCCGCATCGGTGTTTTATTTGTTTTTGGAGCGCTGATTATATGGGCGGTATATGCCTGGCACGTATGGGATTATCCGCAAGAACGGCAGCTCCGCGACGCTCAAGTTCTTATCGGAGAATTTCGGCCGCATGCGTTTGTCTCGCTTGACCTTTGGCTTATTTCCCATCGCGCAACGCGTCCGCTTGGGCAATATTTGCTTGGCGTCATGATGGTATCGCAGCGGACCGCGGGCGGCAACAGCGCATATTTTCTTGGTGAAGTATCATCGGCTGGCTGGACACACTATTTTCCAACACTTTATTTTCTTAAAGAAACTCTGGCATTTCATATCCTCTCTGTGCTTGCGTTGTGCATTGCGATTTGGAGAATTGCGCGCACGCGCGATAAGTCACGAAAAGCAATACGCGAGTGGCTTGAAGACAACTTTATTCTTTTTGCAAGTATATTTTTTGTTGTTTTTTACTGGACATCATCTGTCACCAACCCCCTCAATATTGGCGTGCGACACGTACTACCAACCTTCCCGTTCATTTACCTTCTCGTTTCGCGCGAACTCACACTTTGGATATCGGGATCAGGACCATTGGTTAGAAACTCTTTAACAGCAACCGGCTATCTCCAATTTTTCTGGGCGCGTATTATAAAATCGCTCCCGAGAGTACTGTTTCTCATACTCATGATGCTCTGGATCACTGCAAGCGCGTTCGTAAACTTTCCCTCGTATCTTTCGTATTATAACGAACTCGCCGGAGGCACACGCGAAGGCTTCTGGTACGCAACAGATTCAAACTATGACTGGGGACAAGACCTCAAGCGGCTCTCGATAAAACTTTCCCAAGATTATCCTAACGAGAGAATATATCTCCATTATTTCGGCGGCAGTACACGTGACAACGGCGCACAACGATTTTACCTTGGCGAGAAATTTATTCCCCACTATTCCAGTTTTGGCCCGCCCCCACGGGGGTCGCTCTTCGCAGTGTCGGTAAACGAACTTATGGGAAACTGGGCGCGGCCGGTAAATGGATTTCCGCCGCCGAAAGCAGAAGACGCCTATCTATGGCTCAAAAACCTCAAACCAATCGATCGCGGAGGAACATCAATTTTCATCTACCGGATTCCCTGAATTTATAAAAAATCTTATTGCCCAGACGCAAATCAATATACTCGAGGTCTTTTACCCTCTCTTTTATTTCGCCCTGAAGCGCGATGTGTACGTTTTTATACGCATTTTCTAGATCGCCATCTTCGCGAATAAGAATTTCCCATCCCGCTTGGGCTTTTACGCGCAACGTCTCGGCGTTCTTGGAGATAATCATTTCAATAGTTCCAAATTCTTCACGCTCATTGAAAAACCGTGCGATTTCCATCCTACGCGGCGAAATAACCATATTTCCTATACGCGTGTCACTCGCGCTCTCATCCCGTATTTTTGGAAATGAATCTATTTGCTCGTTTGCAATATCCCGAAACGCGTGGGCATTTTCGTCAATCCACAAACATCTTTCGGGGTCGCCGAAACAATACAACCCCCATTCGCGGTACTCTACAATATCAAAACGAAGACCCGAAGGAAACGCACGTATCACACTCGCGCTCTGAATTGACGGAAAAGAAGACATGATCCCCCGACTTAATCTCTGGGGTCCAAAAAAGAAAATGTTGTCGCGAGGAAAGAGAATGACAAAATGTTCACGAAGACGATCTTGTATATATGCGCGGAGAGCTTCTTCGCTCGTTCGTTCAAGTCCCGAGA
>MHOB01000020.1 GCA_001821795.1 Candidatus Ryanbacteria bacterium RIFCSPLOWO2_12_FULL_47_9c | reverse complement strand
TTCACGGAATGCCGATAAGGGTTAGTGAACAAAATATATTTTCGTGACCAGCGGACAAGACGCTCTGCCGCCCTTTTGTTTTGGGCTTCGGTTAAATACTCAAACACATCGAAACAGACAACAACATCGAACGAACGTGCGGGGAATCGCGCAGTGAGAATATCGCCGCGTGCCACCTCACTGTGCACGGCGCGAAGCCGATTTCGATACGCATAAGTTGAATATTCAACACCATAAACGTGCATGCCGTAGCGACTCTTGAGCTTCGCTATAAGATATCCGTGCGCGCAGCCAATATCGAGTACTGACGGCGCCGGCACGTCAGCAACAAGGCGGGAAATTTTGCGCGCGACCTTGTTAACCCATCCCTCAACATATCTTTCGTATTCCTGATATGCGGCGCCGCTTGAGAAATATTCTTCTCCAAAATCCTCTTTTTTGGGCCGCGCGCTATCTTTTGACGATGGAAAATACATGTGTTTTATACCAATACTCTGGAAAAAATTGATTCTTAAAATGAGTGAGTGCGCGCTCTCCCCCACCCATATCCGCGTAAACATATCCGGCTCCCTTTATCCAGAGAAGATCCTCAAGATAAAGGAGAGCGCCCAAATCATTCAAAGAGTAATCATGCAGTCCCACGGCGCCATAGTAATATCCGTCTCTATTCGGAATTTCCCAGCCCGCATTGAAACCAACGGGTATTCCGTTGACAACCAACGCGCGTGAAAATCGTGTTCCCTTAAAATTATTATCAACAAGCGCGTGATATCGAGCGCCGAAAGAATGATCGCGTCCGGATCTTCTCTCTTCCCACGACCGGACAATCTTATGAAGCGCGTCCTTTGAAACAGCACCCGCGTCTGTTTTACAAACATCATTCTCCCGATAGAAAGTATTGCGCGCATTGCGAATGCTTTTCCATCTCTTTCCTGACAATGAACTGTCAAAAGATTTCATATTCGTCACAGGCACTGTGAGAGTATAATTGATTGATCGCGCCTTAAGCGTTTGGGGGAGACAATGCAAAAGCGCGCGGCGTGTTTTCGTTTCAAGCTCAAAAACGACTTTTTCTATCTCTTGATCGGCGAGCGCTTCCAATACGAACTCGCAGATAAGGTCAGCCGCTCTTTCCAGTGGAGAGATCGGCTCTGACATGACATACCACTTGGTTTTTTCGCGATGGGCAAGAAGGCCCGTGCCATCATTCCATGAAATAAAAAAGGGTCTTTGCTCTTTTTCTATAATATACTCAAACCACAAAACATTATGTTCGGGGGCGTGTCCATAGAGACGTATACTCTCTTCAACGGTAGGGCGCAACTCCGCGGCAAAGGGAACGATATTCATTTTTCACAAAAACCGATTTCCTCAAGTTTCACCGTTCAAGTGTTTTCTTTTTCTCCTCGAATTCTTGTTTATCGATTTCACCCTTAGCATAGCGTTCCTTCAAAATCTGAAGCGCGCTAGACCCGCCTCGGTGAGTCGAACCAAATAGTCGGCGCACAATCCATACAATCAGAACAACAACGACAACCCACCAAAGAGCCCACAAAAGCATTCCCAGAACACCGAGCGAGAAAAGTCCGTAACCAACACTCATCATATTTCTATTGTTATACGAAGAACCAAAAGGCGTCGACCAGCCGCCCATCATATTCATCATCGGCATAAAACCGAAACTGCCCGCGGGAAATTCCGCCGACGGATCGCACCCCGAAAGCCGCTTGCCCATCACCGCGTGCATCTGCTCTTCGCCTTCTTCGCCGTGCACCTGTGTAATCATCGCATTCATCGCGGCATGCGCATCGCCCATCATGGTCCCCATAAAATACTCGCCAAGCGCCTCAAAATCATCATCTTTGAGATCAGCGCAGGATTTTTCTTTTGCCTGAAATTTTTCCCAAACTTCCTTGCCCTCGGCTTCTTCCTGTTTCGTATGGTCGTCTTTAATTCCAAAGGACCCGTTGCCGCCCATCATTTGTGCGCTTACACCATGCACCGCGGCCCCAAAAATAACCAAAACCGATAACGTGAATAAAAATATATTTTTCATGATACTAGTCTATCACATAATCAATTGTTTTGTATAACCAAACTCCACCAGTTTCTTGTATGCGCCCCAAACATCTTCCGGTATCTCCTGCGAGATCTGAAATCCCATATCCGAGTATATTTTAATGCGCTGCAAGTCCCCAACCATGATATTGATAATATCATCCTTCGAGATTTCACTATTCGGATACTTCTCAAACGGTATCTGCGGAGATGTTACAATTATATCGGGTTCTGGCCACATTTTCTTGAATGTCGCATACGCTCTTCGCTCCATATAAGGTTTTTGGACAACGATAACCTTCCTGGGTTTTAATCCTTTCTCCTCCAAAAACTTTTTGGTAAAAACAACGTTCTCACCGGTGTTTGTCGACTTATTCTCAATAAGAATTTTTTCTTTTGGTACACCCATCTTGAGTGCAACTCCAGCAAACATCTCGGCTTCTGGTATATCCCAATTTTTTGGAGTGAGTCTTCCCCTGCCGCCAGAAAACACGAGAAGCGGAGCCCATCCTTCTAAAAATAGTTCCGCGCCCCTCTCTGCGGTTCGAGTATCATGACTGCCCAACACTATAATACAATCGGCTTTTTGAAGTTTGTGATTTACATGTTGGTAATCCCAAACTATTAAAGCGAGCCGATCAATCTGCGAAGACATATACGAACAACTTTCTCATATAAACATCCTGGAGCATACTAGATAGTAAGTTTTTTCTCTATAATACCGGCGGCTTCCTTGATTTGCTTTTCGAGGTCATTACGTGAAGGGTCAAATGTATAGATAAAAGAAATATCATCAATAGGTTTTTCGGGCTTACGAGCAATGTAGCGCGCTACTGCATGCTCGCCATCCTTAAACAACCACACGTGAGGATAATTTCGTAATTTGTTAATAATATATTCGTCGGGGGGGTTGATATAAATATATATGACTTTCGCTCTTAGTTCCCGAACGAGGCCATCGAATTGTGGCTGTATTTCACGAGCGGCATCACTCGCGCAGTTAGAATCGACTGCAATGCTATACCCTTCGCGCGCGAAACGCTCAAGTACCGGCCACGTGATATCGCGTGTGCGTTTGTAATTATATCCGTATCCGTAAAGAATTTTTCGTACATCGTCGTTTGCAATACGCAAAAGCGGAAAATGCTTAATCAGTGCACGCACTACCGTGCTTTTTCCAGCACCGATTCTCCCCACGGGGCAAAGAAAAAATTGAGGCACGTGCTTTTCACTCGGAAACTCAAGACCGCGCATAAATTCATTACGAATTTCCTCAACCTTATCATCCGGCGAATCCGGGGCTTTAATTTTTCCATCGGGACCTATTTCCATATTTTACTGAATTTACTGAATCTTTGCAGCAACGGGGTTCATATATTTAATGTTTTAACAAAATCTTGTATCGAATCCGTACCTGCGTTGTATAGATATCCTTTTATACCCAGACTTTCTGCTATTTTTATATTATTTACATTATCGTCTACAAAAATAGCTTGGGGTGGGTCGACTTCTAGTTTATTTAGTATTAGCTTATAAATCTCTTCTTCTCTTTTTGTAATTTTTACCTCGCTTGAAATAACTATCGCATCGAAAAGGTTTTCCAAGACATTTTCTCTAAGAAGCGGCCGTAAGAATTCTGACGGGGCATCGCTTAACAATCCAATTTTAAAAGAACCTTGGACTTTTTGAATAAAGGAAACAATTGAGTCATTAATAACGACTCGATTTTTCCATTCTTTTTTAACATCAGATGGCGAAATGCCAACTAAACTGCCAATTTGGGTGATAAATTGGTCATATGAAATATCTCCTAAATCAGCCGGAAGAATATACTTTTCTTTTAGATGATCAATCTGATCTTCGGGAAAGTATTTCTTAAACCAAAAAAGTCCAACTTCGGAGGATATAACTCCGAAAAAATCAAAAATAATCGCTTTGTAATTCATAGTTCGAATCCCCTTGTGGGTTCTTATATTTTAGCAAAGTTGATCGCTGAAATATATTGAGAATCTATCGCGATCAAGCCCTGTAATGTGATTTTAAGAAGTTTCAATTTTGGCGGCGGGGGTGAGATTCGAACTCACGATACGCTTGCGCGTATTCCGGTTTTCAAGACCGGCCCATTCAACCACTCTGGCACCCCGCCGTAAAAAAACTTTATCACAAAACTAAATATGAATCGAGGCGCCCCGGTGTTTCTGGAGCGCCTCATGTTTTTGATGGACGTTGCCGATCTGCCGGTTCAGTGAAGCGCCGAATGGTAGGTTGGCTTCACCTTCTTCTGGTTGCGGCGAGCGAGGTACTCTCGCCCGTTCTTGTCGTGCGCTGCGATCCAGAGCGACTTGTAGGTAGGGTCGAGAGATTGCACGATCCCGCCTTTCCACTCCATTCCGTCACGGAATGTCACGATGTCGCCCGGCGCAAATCCGCGCTTCTTTCGAGGCGGATCATCGACAGGGTCGAGTGCCGGCTCCGGCGACACATCCTTGTGCGGCCGGATAACCATCGCGTTTGCGATAATCACTGCCACCGTGCCGGCGAAAAGCAACACAACGATTAGAATCGTCCAACCCACTTCTTCCATCTTCCTCTCCTTTTAGATCCCGTTGTTATGCGGGAACGTCCAATCTTGTAAAAATATGCTAGCACATATTATAAAAACTGTCAAATTTTTGTATGCGCAAAATTAAAAAGAGGCGTCGGTTTTCACCCAAGCGCCTCGCGCTTCACGCCGTTGGCGTGAAGCCTCACGAGTGTGGCCTTCTTTAGGCCTTCGTCCCGAGCTTTTGGCTCGGGGATCTCTGAAGGCTCGTCAGAGGTCGTGCCGACCAAGATCGTGGCGGCTTCCGCAAGCGCCACCACAACACGCAAGATAGGCACGACAACAACAATCAGAGCCAATCCAACGCCGCGTACAATAATGCTCACGTTTCACCTCCCTTCCCTCAAAACTAGGATGAGCCCCTCAATTCAAAATATGTATCAAGCCACCAGTCCTGTCAAATAACGACTCCTATGAGTTGAATATCAAATATGCAATAACGAACACAAAAAGTATTATTGCGGAACCGACGAATGATCCGAGCGAACGGAAATGTTTAGCGCCCGCAATTTTGAAAAACCAAAATATCTGGCCAAAAAGCGCAAGCAAAGTTATCGCGAGTAATAAAATACCGGGGGCAGTTACCAGATCTTCTGGCCTCATCAAAAGAAAATGAAAGATAGAAAGCGGATATGCAATATAGACGAAGCGATGGAGCGTTTTCCAATTTCGCCCGCCGAGTTTTTGCACAGCCCAATCCGTCGAAGTAAGCGCCATCAAAAGAAAAATGGGGAGCGCAAGCGAGCCAAAGACTATTGGGTTTTTAATCGGATTGAAAGTATAATACGCAGCGCCAATGTCAAAATCATATACAGAGTAATACGCCGCAAGTGCGTGGAAATTTACAAATACCGCGCCAGACACGCCAAGATATCGGCGATACTGCCAGTAGCGCGCCGTGCGAGGAAACCATTTGAAAATCGCGCTTGAAAAAAGCGCAGCTCCAATGAGCGTGGCGCCGGTAAGCGCAAAACTTCGCACAAGCGCGCTCGGCAAATTTTTTGGAACCAGCAGATAATATTGATATAAAAATTCGAGAATCCAAAATGCGAGTGAAAATATACTAAACCGAAACGCCGGCCGCAAAATCCGCATTGAATTCGGTATATTTGACATAAAATCAAGTCCTTAACCGGGCGACTTTTGAGAAACTGCAAACACACGGGGCTTTATGGCAAACATGGCAATTGTGCGAGAACATTTTCGCAAGCTCTGCCGCAATATTTATACGCGCGGAATTTGCAATACCAAAAACACACGAAACAAAATCGGCAATTTCTTGTTTTATACTCTGAAGTTGGCCTGAACGGTGCTGGCCTAAAAAATTATGGACTGCCTCGCTGACTTCTCCCATTTCTTCCGCAAGATGAATGCCAGCATCAGATAGTGTCCGCCGGCCTGGCGGATAAATTGCCACGAACATTTCTTGAAATCCTGCAAGAGTTGGAGGTCGGGCGTTTTTTATAATAACAAGTTTTCTCCTCGAGGTCGGTTTAACTTTTTTACATGCGCAGGGTTTTTTGCTGCAATACGAGCAAAGCATCGGAAAACGCTGCCACACCGCGTCATCAACATCAATGTGGAAACGATTTGCAATCGCCATCAACCAAGAAAAGGCAATAAGAAGGTTAATCTTCAGCTTCTCGTGATCGCCTTTACGGATCCCCTTGAGAGCTCTCATCGCGAAACGTTGCTGGTGCGCGAGAAGATCATAGATAGAATAAAGCTGATCGTCCGGCAAGCTGTACACTACTCCGACCAAGTGTTGGAACCGGCCGAACGAATCGTTCTTACTGAACTTAAAAACCGCCATGGCGGGGGCACTAGGATTCGAACCTAGATCATCGGTTTTGGAGACCGACATTCTGCCATTGAACTATGCCCCCATGGCAAATACTATAGCAAAAATACTATTTTTTTGCCTCTTTATGCGTTGTGTGTTTTTTGCACCACGAGCAGTGCTTTTTGAGCTCAAGTTTTTTCTCGATCCGGCGGATATTCTTGTGCGCATAGTAATTATAGCGCTTGCAATTCGAGCACCGGAGTCTAATTAAGTTTGGTTGTGGCATAGAAACAAGCTTACCGCGAAAAATAGAAAGCGTAAAGAGCAAAGTATATTATGGTTCGAGCCTTTTTACTCCGCGATAAAGATAGGTAACTTCACGCACGTTACCAACATTAAACATTTTCATCAGCATGCGTGACGGCCCCACTTAAAAACCGCCATGGCGGGGGCACTAGGATTCGAACCTAGATCATCGGTTTTGGAGACCGACATTCTGCCATTGAACTATGCCCCCATGGCAAATACTATAGCAAAAATACTATTTTTTTGCCTCTTTATGCGTTGTGTGTTTTTTGCACCACGAGCAGTGCTTTTTGAGCTCAAGTTTTTTCTCGATCCGGCGGATATTCTTGTGCGCATAGTAATTATAGCGCTTGCAATTCGAGCACCGGAGTCTAATTAAGTTTGGTTGTGGCATAGAAACAAGCTTACCGCGAAAAATAGAAAGCGTAAAGAGCAAAGTATATTATGGTTCGAGCCTTTTTACTCCGCGATAAAGATAGGTAACTTCACGCACGTTGCCAACATTAAACATTTTCATCAGCATGCGTGACGGCCCCAGACCAAAACCGCCATGCGGCGGACAACCATACTTAAAAAAGTTCAGGTAGAATTGTATCGGTTCTAACCTTAATCCTTTTTCTTCTGCTTGTGTGACAAGGATATCGTACCGATGTTCTCTTTGCGCCCCTGTTGTGATCTCTAGTCCATTCCATAACAAGTCAAAACTTTTTGTGAGTTTTGGATTCTGTTTCAAACGCATGTGATAAAATGGGCGCACTTCAACCGGATACTCTGTGACAAATACAAACTCATGCCCTTCCTTTTCCATTATATACTCGGATAATTTGCGTTCTTCTTCCGGACTTAAATCGCCGTCTTTCTCGCTTGGTATTCCTAATTTTTTAAGAATTTCCTTTGCTTGCTCCATGGTAACTTGCGGGAAAGGAATGGCCGGTACGATTAAATCTCGACCGTATAATGCCAAGATTTCTTTTCCATATCTTTCTTTTATTCTCTCTAAGATATATT
>MHOB01000019.1:15974-37097 GCA_001821795.1 Candidatus Ryanbacteria bacterium RIFCSPLOWO2_12_FULL_47_9c | reverse complement strand
TACTAAACGGCGCGTCGCTGGAATCGGGGATGGAATCAGGATATGTATTATATGTATGAGTAACAATTACTTTGTAGCTACCATTTGGGATTGAGCTCCCTGTTATATCTTCTCCAACTGTCCAATCAAAAAAGCCGGAATCTCTGACTTCGCTCGCAAGGATGTACCCGCTTGGACAGGGAGTAGTAAAACATCTGATTCCGCTATCCAATGTGATAGTTACCCGACCAACTTGGGGTGGGACTTCGCTAATCGAAACACGATATGGTTTCCATGTAATTGTTTGTTTCGAACCAATTTTCCACTGTTCTCCCCCATTCGGAGAAAGAACTTTGATGGTTGGCTGATTATTTGAGATAGGACACGCAGCAAACTCGCATTTTGGTTCTGTGCGGCTTACATAGGAACCGTCTGGGCATTGTTTGGCTTCTTGAGTGCAAGCAACTGGCGACGGATATGGACGTGGTAGCAACGAACCACAACCGTAGAGTTGATTGAGCTTCTTGCGCGTTGATGGGCCGACATATCCTGTGCCGTGCGCGAGACCTACGGGGGTGAGAATTTCGCTTTTGTATTTTTCTTGAAAAGTAGTAACAGCCGAAGCAGTTTGTTCACCAAATTCACTTCCTCCCTTTAGCCCGCCCGATGCTTCTGTATCAAGTTGAAATCCTTCATTAGGTCCAAAACCTGCATTTGTTAAAGCGGTTTGTAAAGCCGTAACCTCCGCACCTTTATCTCCGACTTTCAAATTCACATTAAACGTATGGCACCATTGCGCGGGTGGCGTGGTTGAGCCACCACCAGTCAATGAGGTCCGGACGTTTGCGATAACACTTTCTTCTACGTTAAAGGCATGAAGCATACTTATAATAGCGTCCATTTGACTCTGGGTCAGTGAAGACGCCGCCGCAACCGAAGCTACAGCAAACACCCCAACGACTGTACTAAAAATAAGTTTTTTCATACAGCTTTAGTGTATCATATCGCCCCCGCAACAAGCACTTATCCACACCTTAAATCCCCACTTGGCAACCCGGTTGCCAAGTGCCAAGTGGGCAATCATTCCATTAAAAGACCAGTAAGCTCTTTTAATTCCTCCTTGCGGGCACGCACGTCAACAAGCGAGCCCCCCGCAAAACTTATATACTCACTTATATTTTTAAACTGTTTTATAATAATATCTTTCTTACAAAGCCCTCCTCGTATATCGTTACGATATTCATTCCAGCTCGAGATGGAAATATTTGGATGCAGACCATGTACACGGTCGTTGAGGTTTACATACGCACTTACATGCAATAGTTGATTATTTGAAACGATGGGTACAGACTTAAACTTTCCCTGAAACAACACTCCGCTTCTTTTATATTTATGGTTAAAATACTGCGTAAAACCTGTAGAAAGCCGATGCATGTATGTGCTGATGCCTCCATCCACAACTTGTTCAAGAACAATATGGTAATGATTTGGATTGAGACAATAACAAACAACATTCACCAACCTCGACTTGGCAACCGGGTTGCCAAGTTTGGTTCTAAAAGAATATTCGTGGATACTGCCGATCGGATCACGTGCGTTAAAAACTTCAATGCCACGAAGAAATCTTTCGAAATCTGCTTTCTCTAGAAAAATCTTGCGTTTCTCAACACCACTATTGAAAATATGGTAAAACTCGCCGTTTACGAATGGGTGCGCACGCATGGTTTATATTTTATCGTCCGGATTGCTACTTGGCAACCGGGTTACTAAGTACTAGCGGACGGCGACGCTTTTGATGATATCAATCTGATTTTGATAGGTTTCAACTTTTGCGAGCACTTGGTTTGCATAGGTGGTCCCAAGCCGGCTTTTCCAGTTGCCACCGGCAAAGTAGCGAGCAGCAGCTTCTCGCTCACGCGCTGGGCTGGACGCCCCAAGATCAGACAAAAAGATTGCGGAAGCCATAAATGCATCTTCTGGATTCCACGGATTGGGAGGAGTGTGTCCTGTTGCCGAAGCAATACGGTTTTCAAGTGTAAGCCACGTTGACGGAATAAATTGAGCGGGACCCATAGCGCCCCCCCACCCAACCGAGAGCGGACAAGAAAGCGGCATGAGATTCGGATCAAGACGAAGTTTTGAGGTAATTTCCAAGTACGGCTTCTGGTCGCGTCCGGGTTTCATGATCGCCTGCCACTTGTATCGCGGCGGATCATTTGGAAGATTACATTGGCCTATATTTTTGCCCAATTCCGACTCTTGAGCGATGATTCCAAGAATAAATGCAACACGGACCCCAGTTTTTTTGGAAGCGCGCTCCGCAAGTTCAACAGCTTTCTCAAAAGGTATATCGGGAGAACCCTGCAGTAAGAAAAGTTGGCTTCGAATCGATGCCGCGTCACGACGTTTCGCCGTCAAGAGTTTTTGGTACGCGGCTTCCTGACCCTTGGTCGCCCGAAGGAGTTCTTTCCGTTCCGCTTCTTTCTTCTCAACCTTCTTCCGTTCAATAACCTGAAGAGCGCGAAGTTCACTCGCTTCCGTTTTCTGCTCGACAAATTCATCCCGTGCCTGTTCTTCCTTGGACTTGGTTGAACGGAGCTCACCAAACGACTCTTGTAAAGAACGCTGTACAATATCCACCTATTCGATATCCCCAAAATAATCCGATATCCGCTCGTGTGATAACATCGCCTCAAAAATTGAGACATCATCAAGTTCCCAAAGTTTTCGGAGCGATTCTGCCAAAGAGAGTTTTTCACGATCAACCTTCGCGACAATCTCATCGATCGTTTCCTCTTTGCTACTGATCTTCCCTTGAAGCGTCTGTATCGTCAGGTCGATTGCGCGAATCTCAAGTTTCGCTTTTTTTATCTGCGCGTCAAAAATCGCGATATCGCGCTCAAGTGATGCTGCCTCGCCCCGTTTGTTATCAATGAGACTTTGAACGCTCTCCATCGCTTGTTCGAGCTCACGAAGCTCGGCAAGAAGTTTCTCCCGATGGCTTTGCGCCGCTTCAGAAAGCGATTGCGCGTGGATATACGCCGCGCCCCCGAAAAGCGCGATTGACAGAGCTACCAAAAGTATCTTACTTTTCTTCACTGACTTCCTCGGTAATCTCGCCATCGGTTTTTCCTTTCTTCTCAACTTCAATCTTCTCGAGGTCGATTTCCGCCGGCTTCTCAAGAGACTCAATTTCTTCCGTGGTACGAGGTTCATCTACTTTCACAATCATTGTGTCTTTATCACCATGAAGAACAACCCCGGCGGGTATCACGAGATCTTTTAACAATATATGGTCGGCAAAAGATTTTATGAGTGATATATCAACTTTTATTTCATGGGGGAGATCCCGCGGGAGCGCTTCTACTTCAACTTCGTGCAAGACTTTTACAAGCACGCCCCCCAAGGATTTAACAACATCGGACTCGCCAACAAAAACAAGCGGAACATGCAACTTCAAGAGGCGGTTCTGTGCGACTTCATAGAAATCAACATGAAGAGGATTCGATTTCACTGGGTCTATCATCACGTCATGGATAAGAACGCTCTTCATTCCATCACCATCAATCGCAAGATTAAGAACCGACGATTCACCGGCGTTTTTCCACGCTTTTAAAAACTCTGTCTTTTCAACGGTCAACGCCTGCGAGTCGCCACCCCCTCCGTACAAAACCGCGGGCAAAAAACCTTTCTCGCGAAGAAGAGTTGTCTTCTTTCCAAAAATATCGCGCTTCGTTGCCGTAAGCTGATGCATAAAAAGCACTATATCACGACGAACCTGCTTGCACAATGTTTGGCGGCACTCTCCCCGCAAGCGCTTCAATGAGATTGTTTGCGGCAAGCCGGGCCATTTTTTCCCGGGTTTCAATTGTTCCCGATGCAATATGCGGCGTCAAAAGAATTGAATCCAGTTCTAAAAGCAGCGGCTCAATTGCAGGCTCGTTCTCAAAGACATCAAGCGCGGCCCCCTTGATTGTGCCCGCACGGAGAGCGCGAAGCAGTGCTTGTTCATCTACAATCGGTCCGCGAGACGTATTGATCAAATACGCGGTATTCCTCATCATGCCAAAACGAAGGTCATTCATGAGATGTTTTGTTGACTCGAGAAGCGGTACATGAATACTGACAAAATCGGCGTCCGGTAAAAGCGTTTCGATGCGGTCCCGATACGCTGCACCATATTCGCGCTCGAAGTTTTCGTTGCGCTGAACGTCATAGTAAAGAACCTTCATGTCAAATCCCCGTACTGCGTGATGGGCAACCCGCGCGCCAATCCGTCCCAAACCAATAATCCCAAGTGTTTTTCCGAACACATCCGAACCGAGAAGAAGCATTGGTCCCCATCCTTTGTATTTACCGGCACGGGTAAATCGATCTGCCTCCGCAACGCGATGCGCGATTGCAAGCATGAGTGCAAAAGTATGCTCGGCAACAGTTTCAGTAAGCACGCCCGGAGTATTTGTCACCATGATATTGCGCGTGCGCGCTGCTTTCAGATCAATATTATCAAAGCCAACCGCGTAATTTGCGAATATCTTGCACTGCTTCCCCGCAGCGTTGAATACCTCGTCATCAATGTGATCGGTGAGCAAACAAAGGACGCCATCATATTTCTCTTTTTTAAGAGCCCCCATAAGTTCATCCTTTGTGAGCACCCCATCTTTTTCACTGACAACAAGCTCAAACCCCGCCGCCTTCAAAAGCGCAATCCCCGAGTCCGGAATTTTCCTTGTTACAAATACTTTGTTTGCCATAGGTATTTATTGTATACAATTGCAAACTAAAAACCAAAAAAGATTTCCACAATATTTTTTCATCCTCCTGTATCAATAAAAAGCAGTAGGGAATATTGGTTACTAAAATATGTGCCCTATTCCATTCAGACCTGTGTTTTCGATCTCCGGATACTGTTTCAGTCTCTCAACCCATTCCTTCTCCTGCCCGACAGGTACAAGAACCACAACGCTGTTTATCTCCAGAAGCACACCTGATGTTTCCGGCTTTATTTCTAGATTATTTCTTCTCAGAAAGTCCACGATTTGACTTTTTGATATATTGTCTCGAAAAAGGACAATGACATTACCGCATACATATGTCTTACCGCAGCCATGTTTCCTATATAAGTCATAAACATAAAACGCGGACACCGCAACAATAATGATAACCGCTATCACAGCGAGATCCCGTATAATTCTTTTCCAAAAAAGCATATTACACTCTCCCCGCGCTTCCGAAAAGATCTATATGTAACGCAACGACTTTTTTGACCGCCTCAATTTCGGGCTCCATAATTTTGTAAAGCGCATACTCGTCTTTTTCTTTTTCAAGCTCTTCGCGAAGCGTGTCTACAAACGCAACACGCAAGTCAGTCGAGATATGAATATTGGAGATGCCAGCGGGAATTGCTTCACGGATTTGTTCGCGTGGAACGCCCGATCCCCCATGAAGCACAAGAGCCGTATCCGGCACTGCGGCCTTTATCGCCCTGATTAAATCTATGTGCAAATGCGGCTCGTTGAGCGCAATGCCATGAATACTGCCCACAGCTGGCGCCAAGCGATTCACGCCAGTTTCCGCCACGAAACGGCCTGCATCTTCGGGTTTTGCTAAGCTCTCTGGCGGAACTTCGATCGCGCTTTTCCAAACTTTCGATGAATCGGTTACGAGGTAACCGATTTCACCCTCAACTGAAATATCCGGATTTTTTGCGCGCGCGTAGGCAACTACTTCCTTTGTTTCACGAATATTGTCTTCAAGATTCTTTTTGGAAAGATCGATGTGAATAGAATCGTATCCGGCATCAATCGCAAGGCGCGCTTTCTCAACGCTTTTGGTATGGTCGGCATTCAGAAAAAACGGCAGCTGATACTCATCACGATAACTTTTAATAAGCGCAACGGCTTGTTCGAGTCCGATAAATTCGCGCTCGCTCTCGGACGTGCCGATCATAACCGGCGATTTTTTGTCTCTGCATGCTTCAATAATCGCTTTGAGCATTTCGAGATTCGGAATATTAAAGTGTGGGAGCGCCCATCCCTCATGAGATGCGCGCAAGAGTATATTTTTTAACGATACAATCATACTAAATCTTTGCGAATGCTTTTGGCTTGTAATCTGATGGCGCATCGGCAAGATATTTTTCAAGCTGCGATCTTCGCAAAAGCCCCTCCTGCGCTCCTACATACTGAACCACGGACATCGAGTTGATCGGAGCCCACATAAGCGCCTCGGTAACTGATTTTCCGAGCGCGAGAGCCGCGGTAAACGTAGAAGAAAAAGAATCACCCGCTCCTGTCCGCTCAAGCGGCGGTTGAGGATCGGGGTAATTGCGCATAAACCACACCGTATCCCCATCTGACGCATACGCTCCGTCTTTTCCGTCCGTAATGACAACGATTTTGGGGCCAAGCGTATGGATTGCGCGTGCGAGTCTTGCGATGTCGTTGTCCGTGCTTTCGGTAATTTCCTGCGCTTCTTCACGGTTACAGAAAAAAAGCTCGGATCGCGCATAAATATTCATCAGTTTTTTCGCGCCGAGCTTGATCTGAAACGTGCCCGGCTGGAATGCCATCTTCACCGCCGGGTGCAGGCGCGCGTATTCCGCAATATCATCATGATATTGAATCGCGTGCTCTCCAACGGAGCTAAAATAAATCCATCGCGGCTCCTCGAGTGCAGGAAGATGATATTCATAAGTCTCATGATGGATGAGAATCGTACGGTCGTCCTTGTACCAAAGAACATAATGATTATTGGAAGCTTTCCCTTTGTGTTTTACAATATATTCCGTTCCAATTTTTTCTGCCTTGAAATGATCCAGCATCTCTTGTCCTGATTTATCATCCCCGATATTACTCACAAACGCCGCAGAAAGCCCCAAACGCGCGGCAGACACCGCGGCATTTGCGCTGTTTCCCACGCCCGGTACAATATACGTCCGATCAAAAGGTATCTTATCCGGATGATTCATACATAAAAGATCCCACTCCGTCCCCTCAATAACGCGTGCGGAGTCAGGTAAAAGCCGGATAAAAACATCGGTGACAACGTCACCAATCGAGACAAAGTCGTATCTCATTTCTTTCTTTTCATAACCTTTCGCACCACTTCCTGAATACTCAAAACTCCCATACCAAAATATTCCACAAGCTCATCCGGCTCACCAGATTCACCGAACCTGTCACGCATCCCAATAAACTCAATCGGCACAGGATATATTGAAGATAGAAATTCCGCTACGGCGGAACCAAGCCCGCCCGCAATTTGATGCTCCTCGACGGTGACAATACACCCCGCGTCCCTTGCGGCTTTTTCAACTATCATTCCATCAAGCGGTTTTACCGACGGCGAATTTATCACGCGAACACCCACGCCCTCTTTCGCAAGCGCTTCCGCGGCAAGAAGTGCGTTATGAACAAGGGGTCCCATTGCAATGATTGCGACATCCGGCTCGCCCGATGGCTCAAAGAAAATTTCTGCTTTCCCGATTTCAAATGGAGTCTCCTCGGTCGTAAATACAGGCGTCTTCTCGCGGTGAAAACGAATATATACAGGGCCCAAAAACCGTGCGGCAGCAATCGTCGCCTTTTTTGCTTCCAAGGCATCACAGGGCGAAAGAACTACCATATGCGGAATAACGCGCATTATTGCTATATCCTCTATCGCCTGATGCGTTGCGCCATCAGGCCCGACTGAAACTCCTGCGTGCGCTCCGACAACTTTCACATTTTGCTCATTATAACAAATTGTTGTCCGAATCTGCTCCCAATTCCTTCCGGGACTAAACATTGCATAGGAAGCAATGAAAGGGATTTTGCCCATCGCAGCCATACCAGAAGCAACCGATGCAAGATTCTGCTCGGCGACACCCATTTCAACAAAGCGGTCAGGATATTTTTTCTGAAAATGGTGTGTCTGGGTCGATTCGGTAAGATCCGCGCAAAGTGCGACTATATTTTTATTTTCATCGGCCGCACTCACAAGCCCCTCGCCATACCCCATGCGCGTTGGCTTTCCCTCGAGTTTCGCTCGATCAAACACGTGCGGCACCAAATGTGCTCTTGGTACAATCATTTATTGTTTCTCCCTCGACTCACGAATAGTATTAAGCATAAAGTCATACTGACTTTCCTGTTCACGAAATATTTTATCAAGTTCGTTGGTCGTTGCGGACAACTGCCACATCATAAAGATAGCAGACAAAAGCGAAAGCACCCCAACAACCGCAAGCTTATACTCACTTTTGAGACTTGAGTTACTCATGTTCGCTCCTGATCTTCCCGCCCAATGTCCGAAGCTGGCGAAGCGCTTCCGTTCCCTGTTTGTCTTTTGGAACACGGTCTTCGGGACCCTTGCCCGGAGGATTACCATGCCACTCAAACTTGCGTTCCATAAAATCAACGCCCTTGCCGGGAATCGTATGTGCAATGATAAACGTCGGTTTTTCGTAAACAGCCTTGCCTTGCTCAACCGCGTCAACAATTGCCTCAAAATTATGCCCATCGACATCAATCACGTGCCAACCAAACGCCTCGTATTTTTCGCGCAACGGCTCGAGCGGCATGACATCCTCCGTAAAACCATCTATCTGGATGCTGTTTCTATCTATAATCTGAATTAGATTCCAGAGTTTTTCTCTGCCCGCAAGCATCGCCGCTTCCCATGTTTGTCCCGCATCATGCTCGCCATCGGAAGTAAGACAGTAGAAAAAAATATCAAGCTTATCCATGCGCCCCGCAATTGCCATGCCAACCGCCTGCGAAAGACCCGAACCAAGCGGGCCAGAAGACGTTTCAATCCCGGGAAGTTTTTTGCGGTGCGGATGGCCTTGCAAGCGCGAGCCAAATTTCCGAAGCGTCTTTAACTCTTCTATCGGAAAGTAGCCAGCATGCGCCATCGCGGCATATTGGACAGGGCAAATGTGTCCATTGGAAAGGACAAGACGGTCGCGGCCTTCCCAACCCGGATTTTTCGGATCGTGGTGTAAAACATGGAAATACATCACGGTAAAAATATCAGCCATGCCCAAGGGGCCAGCCGAGTGCCCGGATCCCGCAGCAATAAGCGATTCAATTATCGAAGCACGCACTTCATTTGCTTTTTTGGAAAGATATGCTGTTTGTTCGTCTGTCAGATAAGCCATAATTTTATTTAATGTTGCAGAGTTTTTATTATCGGCTGAAAGTACTCGTTGAAAACAATGGGGACGGGTTCAACTGCAATTATCTTTTTTTTCGCGAGAGTAATTTTCAAAAGTAACGCCCTCTTTGTATCGGCCGAAAATGCCTGATCAAATATGAAATTCCCTAAACTATAGGCAATCACACCGTTTTTATAATACTCGATTTCTTCGGGGACATGCGGATGATGACCAATTACAATGTCCGCACCCTCATCAATCGCCCTATGCGCAAGATCTTCCTGCCTCTTTTGAAAATGCGTTTTATACTCCTCGCCAAAGTGATATGACACTACCAGTATATCAACGCTCATGCGTGCCTGTCGAATTGCGCTTGTGATAATATCGGGATCCGCGAGTGCAATACCGGAAAGAGCGGGACCAGCCCGCATCCATACGGGACCGACATCAGAAAAAGCAAGAAAACCGACCCGTGTACCGCCGCGCTCAAGAATAACGGGGGCAATCGCTTCATTCTCTGATTTACCCGCACCCACATATAAAATTCCGGCGCTCCCCAGACGCGAGAATGTGTCTTCCATCGCTTCCCGCCCGTAATCGCCCATGTGGTTATTTGCAAGAGACACGATATCAAAACCAACGCCACGGAGGGCCTCCACAGAAATCGGATCCATCCGAAACGAATAAATAGAGCCACGCCTTTTGCCTATATCCGATATTGGCCCTTCCAGATTGCCAAAAAGAATGTCGGCGCCAACAAGCATTTCACGGATATATTTAAACAAAAACATGTAGTCCCCGGCACCATCGGTTTCCACAACGCGCCGCACGCTGCGATCCATCATGACATCGCCAACAAACACAAGTTTTATAGTAGAATCAAGCGTTTCTCGGTCACGCGCGCTTCGTACATACAAAGAAGGAGTAAAATCGCCGATCCAAGAAATAAAAAATATAAAAAAACCTGCAAGAAAAACGACAAACCACTGTTTATGTTTCGGCATCCTCTCGGAGAATATTCAGCGATTGATCAAATGGCTCTCGCGCATCAAAAAGCGCCGACGCAACTGCAAGCGCCGACGCGCCAGCGCAGGCGCATTCTTTTGCAATACCGATCTTTATCCCGCCATCAACTTCAATAATAGATTGCGGCGCTTTCTCGCGCAGAAATGAAATTTTTTTCAGGATCGTCCGATCAAATTCCTGATGCGATGGACCCGGGGATACTGCAAGCAGTAAAAGTAAATCCGCTTTATCGATAAACGGAACAAGCGTCTCGCACGGCGTCTCAGGGCATATCGCAACACCGGCTTTCTTATCTGCACCCCGTATCCGACTCATAAGCGCGCGGGGATCTTCCGCCGCCTCAACATGGAAAATTATCCGCGAAATTGGCGCGGTCAGCCACGGCCCGATCTTTTTCTCGGGTTCTCTAACCATAAAATGGATCTCAACGGCAAGGGGCAATGAAATTTTTTTTAAATCTTCCGCTGCGTGCCAAACTGCTTTCGGGGTAAAAGAACCATCGGCGACATCAATATGAACCATCGGCACGGCGTGGCCTTCTGTCATTTTTATCCGTCGCACGACTTCATCAAAAGTGTCGACATTGATTGCGGGAATTATTTCCGTCATGGTTCAGGATTCATCGAGCTCACCAATCCGTCGCTTATGCCGTTCATCGCCCGAAAACTTCGTCTCAAGCCAAAGAAACACCGCTTCTTGCGCTTCCGAAATTGAAAGAAATCTTGCCCCAAGCGAAAGAATATTTGCGTCATTGTGCTCGCGGGAAAGCACAATAATTTCCTTATTGCCGCCATAATATACCGTGGCTCTTACGCCCCGAAAACGATTGGCGGCAATCGCTTCGCCCTGACCGGAACCGCCGAAAATAATACCGCGTGATTCAGGATTTTTTTGCACCTCAAGCGCCGCTGCTTTCATATAGAGCGGGTAGTCGTCTTCCGGCTCAAGCATATAGGCCCCCTTATCGACAATCTTATGCCCTTTGGATTCGAGCTCTTTTTTTATAAACTCTTTTAATTCAAATCCAGCGTGATCGGCCGCGAGAAATATTGTCATACGCCGAGCATTTCACTAATTTTTTTAACGTGCATGACAAGCGTGTGCACATATCCCCATTCGTTGTCGTACCAAGAAAGAATTTTTACAAGGTTGCCGCCAACCACACGCGTGAAACTTGCATCAATAATTGCGCCAAAGGACTCACCCACAATATCAGACGACACGATCTGCTCGTCGCTCACTTTCAAAATATCCTTCCAGCGGGGGTTTTGGGCAGCACTGCGAAGAATCGAGTTGATTTCTTCTGCGGTTGTCGCGCGTTTGGCAACAAATGTTATATCGGAAAGTGAGCCGATGGGCACCGGTACGCGAAGCGCAACGCCGTCAAAATTACCAGAAAGTGCGGGTACGGCGCGAGTTACGGCAATCGCCGCGCCGGTCGTGGAGGGCACAATATTTTGCGCTCCTGCGCGCCCTCTCCTCCAATCCTTTGCATCCGGTCCATCCACAATGCGCTGGGTTGCAGTATATGCGTGCACCGTTGAAAGCATCGCTTTTTCTATGCCGGGATTTTCCGACAAAATTGCCATGATTGGCGAAACAGAATTGGTTGTGCATGAACCATTTGAAGATATAACGCAGTTTGCAAGATCACTGTCATTGACGCCCATGAGAATCGTGCGCGCATCTTTACTGTCGGTGTCTTTTGCGGGAGCCGTTATCACCACGCGCCTTGCACCAGCAATAATATGTGCGCGTGATTTTTCAAAAGATTCAAAAAGACCCGTGGACTCGACAGCGACATCAACGCCGTACTGCCGCCATGGAAGTTTGGCGACTTCTTTTTCGCCCACAAACGGAATTTTTATGCCGTCAACCAAAAGTGCGCGAGATGCCATATCAGCATGCACGTCGTGATTCCATGTGCCATAAATACTGTCAAACTTTAACAAATAAGCGAGATTGTCAACATCGCCAAGATCATTTATGGCGACGATGTTTATACCAGCCACGCCAAACGCCTGACGAAAAAAAAGACGGCCAATCCTGCCAAAACCGTTAATCGCGACGTTCATCTTTTTTCTCCCGATACCCTTTGTAAATATGCGTGGGCAGAGAGAGCAGCTTTTACGGCATCTCCAGCGGAAATATTATTTTGTTTGTACATCTCATCGGTGACATCGCCAGCCGCCCAGATTCCTTCGCGCGACGTTGCGGCGGTTTTATGATCAATGATCACTTCACCGTATTTATTGAGCTGTACCAAATCTTTCACCACTTCAGAATTCGGGACCGCCCCAATTTCCACAAACACGCCACCGACTGGAATTTTTTTCTGTTCTTTTGTTTTTCGGTCTTTATATTCTATCGCGGAGACGAATTTCGACGCCGAATCGCCGTGGATCGCGACAGTTTCGGCGTTATAGATAATCTCCGCACCTGAATTTTTCACTTTTTCTTGGGTAATAGGATCGCCCTTTAATACTTCACTATATTCAAAAAGATATATTCTCTTCGCATACGGTTTCAGGTCAAGAACCGCTTCAAGCCCGGCGTTACCCCCGCCAACTACCGCAACATCCTTCCCGCCAAACAGCGGTGCATCGCATGTCGAGCAATAAGCAACCCCCTTGCCGTCAAATTCTTTTTCGCCGGGGATATTCAACTTTCTCCGGCGCGAGCCAGTCCCCAAAATGATGCCGCGCGCGCTGTAAGTCTGGCCGTCTTCCGTCGAAACATCATATACGCCGTCTTCTCTGTGTGTAATCTTATTCACGCGCTTGCCAACAATAATCTCAATGGACTCCTGTGCGCGTACGTGGTCTTCAAGCATTTTTGCGAAATCAAAACCAGAAATCGATTTCGTCCCAATCCAGTTTTGAATATCGGCCGATACTTCGGATTGTCCACCGAACGTTTCTGTAACGAGCAGGGTATTGATTCTTTTTCGCGCAGCATAGACACTTGCAGCGACTCCCGACGGCCCGCCGCCAATAATAATCAGGTCGTACATGTTTTTATAGTATCACGAGAAAAAACTTGGTCAAAAATACTTTTTACTGCTCTTCCCACCCGGGAGTATTTTCTCCAACAACAAGGAGTATTTTAGTGGTTTTTCGTATCCCGAACGCCTTTGCCTCAAGCGTAATAATATATCTTCCGGGATTGATTTGCCTCTTGCCGACTTTAAATTCGGCAGAAATGGTGCCGCCCGCGGACACCCGGAGGATTTCACCAATCTTCGCCACACCACCAAAACGGTATTGGAGTTTCGTGAGCGCAAGATCTTCTCCGTCACCGATACCATTGGCACACGGACGCTCAATATTTTCCGGACAATCTGACGTATCTTTTTCGTTGTCCGCCTGAAGATTTATCACGCTTATTTCCACATCTCCCGCAAACCCATCTACCGACGTGAGAATTATATTTGTTTCCGTAGAAAAAGGACTGGCCCCTATCTGAATATCCTTAAAGAAATGGGGCCGCGAACATCCGGCATCTCCCTCATGACAAAGGTTTTTCGGGTCATGGTGAATATTGAATGTCCCATCAATACTGGTCGATTCGTCGTTGTCATCAGAATCATAACTATAGGGGTTATCGGCATTCCTATCAAAATGGCAATCAGGATCTTCGGCGTCCGCCAATTCATCTCCGTCACCGTTATCAACGCAATCGCTGCACTGGGTTGATCCAGGGATACAGGACGAAGGAATTGTCGTCGTATCATAAAGCAATACCACTTTTGATACCCTGCCGACCTGGGTTTCAATATCATCCGCACGGCAGCTTGCGCCATCGCAGGTAATCGGAAGTGAGAAATCAAGATCATTGCCGGCATCGAGTTCGCAATCCCCCTCAACTTCCGGGTCGTAAGAGCAAAAACCGGCAAAAGTATCCGCGTGAAGATCAGTGGCAAATGCCGCATAGTCTTCCGCCGGAGGAACATTTTCAAAAATAGCAGGATTGCTTGTTTTCGCAACTGGATTGATATTAATCCATGCCTCGGTTGGAAAATCCTGATACGCAAGTTCATTCCCATTCTGATCCCATCGGTAGATATGAATTTCCCCGGCCGTCGCGAGCCCCGCGGTTGTCCGGAAGTAACCGCTTCCTGTCAACCCAGGATCTGACTCTCGCACATCTCCCTCACTGTCTGGTTTCGAAGACTGTGCGCGGGCACGCCATGCATAAAGGCGCCCGGGAGCAAGATGGATATCCAATTGCTCGGCTGGGGAAGATACGAATTCGCCATTTATCCCAAGACCATCATTATTTTGAAAGTCGTTGACTGCGTCCAAACAAGCATCGCTATATATCGGCTTTACCCCGTCCCAGCAAGTTTCGTCGGTAAGATCGACAAGTTCAACCATAAATGCCTCTTGGGATCCGCCTTCGGGATCGTCAAAATCCCAAACAAGGGTAACGGGCATAAGGTCATCTTCGTCAAGAGCTCGGTTAACTACATACGGGGTTACGCGCGTATCTCCTACCGGCTCGACCAAAGTAACCGTCGGGTCTCCCTCGCCGTCGGGCTCCGCGGGCGTAAAATCCCACCATAATTTAATCTGCGCCTCCCCAGCATGTTCATACCACCGGAGCATCACGTTTGTCGGCCCATCAAGATCAAGACCAGTTCCAGATGATGTTTTATTAATTAAAGTCTGATCGCGCCATTCACCGATGACAACTCCTCCTCTAACCGTGAGTTCAACGCCATCGTCAGAATTAACGTGAAATACATATTTTCCTTTTTTAAAGTTAATTCTCCCGCGCCATACTGCCGATACTTCATCGCTTTTGCCCGTTTGCGGAATTTCAAAATTCTCAAAATCGTAGTCTATGGGACCAGAATGCGCGCCAACCGGCGAGGGAACGGAACCCTCGTCAAACTGTACGAGTGTGTCAGAGTCGTTGGTGGGTGCTGATATCCCGTCAAAAAAACATGCATGGAATTGATCATCCGGATACGAAGTATCGCACGCGCCCCCCGAAGGCAAGCACTGAAAACCAGGCTCCGATTCTGGAGGTATCGGAGAATCATTCAATGAAATCTCGCCCGACGCCCCCGGACCAATATCAACTGCGTAGGCATAAATTCGCGTCGGCGTACCATCAACCACCGGTTCAGGCGCCGTCCACCGAAATCCGTGATTCGCGTTTCCGCCGCACTGATTTGCAACACCCTGACCACGGGGACGGTTCGCAATAAGCGTATCAAACAATACTTGTCCCTCACCTTTGTCTTCGTATAATTTAATAACAAGCGGCTCGTTAAAATTGTCGGGATCGCACGCCCATCCTTTGATCACGCTACAGGATGCGGAGATAAGACGTCCGACCGGATCGTTGCCTGTCTGGATTGAACAATCGGGCCCGGTGGCGCCTTTAATATTCGAGTATTCGCTAAACACTCCGTCGCCATGGCGATGCGCCCGCACCCGATAACGATACCGAATCCCCGTAGTAATACCCGTAGCATTAAGAAAAGAATTTGTCGTCGACCTGTTTATTTCCGTGAAGTTTGTGCAACCCATGCCCGTGCAACGCTCGATGTGATAATCCGTTGCGTCGGAAATTGAATTCCAATCAAGTTGAATATCAGGATCTGTACCATCACAAATTCCGGATGCAGAAAGATCTGTGGGTGAAGCAGGCGTATCCACTTCCACTTCAAATGTTCCGCTCACACAATTGTTCGATTCATTGGATTCATCAACGGCACCGGCGGCATCAGCACAAAACTCATAGCGATGTGCGCCGACAGTCGCCGCCCAATAATTTGTCAGTGTTTCTTGTTCAGTACCGCCCACTGCAAGAGCGCCAGTCGATACATTCCTCTGTAAATCCCACGTACTATTATCGTCAATGTTCAAACGGAAACGAGTTTGCGAAGCAGGAGATGCTCCTGCGCCCGCATTGCGCACGGTTGCAGTAAAACTTATCGCATCTCCAGGTTTTGGCGCAGGTGGAGTTATATTCTTATCTGATATAACAAGATCGGGCTTATTGCCCCCTCCTCCGCCAGTACGTGTGAAAAACCATGAGACATGCGCCGTGCGCAAATTATTTATTGTGTTTTGTATTTCTGCCGCGTTTGGCGGTTGAGGTATGTTTACAACAACCGAATTGCCCGCAGTTTTAGGTTTCGTCAAACTATTGCATGTGCCGCGCTCTTCCTCATATCCATAACAAACGGTATAGGCAACATCGAATCCTGATGGAACCGCAACTGACACACTGTGATCTTTGCAATACTGGAGATGAGAGCCAACACCCTGTACTGGATTAAAAGGATTGCTCGCATCAATACCAACCGTCCCATCGTTGGCAGTAATCGTCACTGACTGATTTGCGGGCGGATTTGTCGTCGTATCGCCGCCAGGGTCGAGAAATTTATACCCATCGATATAGCCGTAATAAACGGAGCTGCAGCCGCCGGAGGGAATGCAAGCACCACCAGAACACGTTTGCCCTGAAGGACACGAAACAGGTGTTTGCCAACAATATGCCCCCGTGCCATCACCGTCCTTATCTTCCCAAACGCATGTCCGATATTTATCGGAACTGAAACACTGCGTTTGATCACCTGGAGAACATGCGCCGATCGTACATGTCTCGCCGCCTCCTCCCCCGCAGTTTGTAATACTTAAAGATCCAATCGTATTTGTTTTAGCGCTGCAAATGTTACCGCTGCCGCCAGCGCTTATGCTGCAATTGCGACTAATGGTCTGCGCGCTTGAAATACCTGAACAGTCGAACTCCGCGGCCGTGCCAACCCAGCGGCCCCATGTACATCCAGTCGGCGCAGAAATATTGTCGGTTCCCACACCAAAATCGCATCTGACTTTAAAGTCAACGTTTTTGCACAATGATGGTACTTCCGTTCCAGATACATTAAAGTACCCGCTTGTTGAAGAGTTAAAAACAGCATTTGTACATTGAGATGTACAGGTGCCGCTCCCCGCGCAACTCTGCTCGCTCGGGCACCCGTTGGCATTCCAACAATAAAGACTTCCTGACTGTTGGCATTGTTCGCGTCCGTCCACAGAACACCGATATGAATTCAACTGCGAACCAGTACACGAATCCCCAGGACACTGCGCTGTTTGAGTACACGTGCCACTCCCCGTGCAGCTCTGCCCACCTGGGCACGAGTTGACAGTCCAGCAATATAAGCTCCCCGATTGCTGTTGGCATTGTTCGCGTCCACTGGCAGAACACCGATATGAATTTACATCCGAACTCGTGCATGCTTGGCCAGGGCATGTCGGCGTAGAACCGCAAGAGATTGCCGCGGTTTTGATATCAGAATATTCGCTTGTGATACTTCCATTTGTCGCGCGCAAACGATACGAGTAACTACCATTCGAAAGGTCCGTATCGCTATAGGTATAAAAATTTCCGGAATTTACGAGAGAAGTTGGTGTACATCCCACACCAGAACATTTATAGAGTGAATAACTGGTAGCTCCGGATATTGAGCTCCATGAAAGATTTGTGTATCCACGAGAACCAGAGCACCCATTTGAGATAAAAAGATCCGGCTTGATCGGGCAATTAACACCGAAAGATGCCTGGTTGGTAACCGCTACATACTGGCCACCCCTATTAATAATCGCTTCTATCCAGTAATTATTCCGAATCGGCCAAAAATTACTAAATGTTGATACAATCCCCGAGCCGCCGGGAAACGGCCCTCCATTGACAATGAACCCGCCGGAGACATTAAAAGTAATACCGCTCCAAATATTTGTCGTGTTGCCGTTGCTCCAGCGAAATGTTCCACTCGTTGGCGGACTTGGAATTAAATTATCTATCGTGCGTATATTAATGTTATCGCCGCACGCATAGGTACTTTTATCGGTATCGATGACGCCGCAGTTGACGCCATAAAAAGCGGCGTTTGACGACTCCACACCTGCTACTCGCGCTTTGATCCAATATCCCGCATAACTTGGCGGCCAGTCTGAAGCAACTGAAGATCCGAAATGAACCGTAGCATTTCCGCTAGAATCAGTTTTATAGATAGGATTTCCGAGAGTCTGCCAACCCCACGTATTTCTAGAGTTTGACCACAGCCATTCTATTTCTGTATTTGGAGCTCCGCCCGTCAGCTGTATCTGCGGTTTTTCTCCGCAAACAAGAGGCGAGGCATTTTGCAACGTCAGTGAAGGTACCGCAAAAACAAGCGTCGGCGCACCAAATGCAATCGCTACGATAGAAATTATGATAAAACGGCGCATATTCACTCCCAATATATAAGCGTTTCAACAACTTTCTCACGCGACCGCGGAGAAATACGTTTTGCATAAATTTCCACAAATACGCCGTCATCCACCTCATCGAGCTTTCCTCTCCTATATTTACGCTCCTCTCCTCCATCCTGCTTCGCGCGGAGAACTTGTGTCTCATTATCAAACTGTAAAACTATTTTCTTGAATGTCCCATCGCGCTGTTCGATCACGACGGATGCTTTTTCCCCTTCTTTCTCCCACCGGTCTATGAGCCCCTTCGCATCTGCGGGATGTACCGGACGAAACTGCACGCTCAACGGAAAGACGCCAAGATACACAAAAAGCATATAAAATCCAAAGACGACAACGGCAAGAATAATAACCGGGACGAACCGTTTATAATTTTTCTCTCGACTTGGATTATTCGCAGTAGAAACCATGTTATCGTTCTATATATCCAGATGTATTATCGCCGACCACCAGCAAAATTTGTGTTTCTTTTGTGACTCCATTACCGCTTGCGCGCACGGTAACAATGTAGCGCCCCGTCGCAATTTCTTTTTTCCCAACCTTAAACTCGAGTGGCTTTGGAGTACTCGCCACAACAGGAATCGTTTCTGAAATGCGGCGCGTGGAATCAAGTAGATAAAGAAGATTTTCAAGCGGGAGAGACGTACCGTCTCCTTTGCCGTCCTGGCAGGGCGCGCCGATAGAAAGAGGGCAATCTGCGGCGTTTGTAATATTTTCTAAGTTGTCTGCTTGAAGATTGACAACGCTCACTACTACATCTCCATTAAATGATTCGTTTGGAACAATGATAAGTATCGTTTCGGTTGAAAAAGGACTTGTCCCAATCCGCATATCAGAGAAGAAATGGCCCCGCGTAGCACCCGTGGAATCCAAACATGGCGGATCAGCATGGTTCGCATGGCAGAATGACGGATTTTGTTCATCTTTCGGATCATGATAAAAAGTAAAGTCCGGCGGAATGTTCTGGCCTTCATCATCAATGTTGGGGTCATAACTTGAACCGTCGCTGGGAATACCATTAGTATGACAATCCGGGTCGTTTTGATCGGGGTCGCCATTACCATCATTATCCGAATTATCAGAACACTGGGGTAATCTCCGCGTTATCGTAACGCTTTCTGATGTACTTCGTCCCGCGTCATCGGTTGCGGTAATGGTAATGATAATCCCAGATTCCACAGGAAGCGAAACCGAGGGTATATTCCACGTAGTATTTTGCGCGCCCGCAGTAAAAGTCGGAGTGGGACATGGGTGCGTTCCAAGTGAATCGGTAATTGTGCATGTAATCGTCGTGACCCCAACATCATCCGATGCATTCCCGCTCACGGCGACAAAATCATTTACCGTACTAAAACCATCCGGAGGCGTCGTAATTACAACGGTCGGAGGCACAGAATCCTGCTCTTTGATACTGAAAGTTCTTTCTAACTCGGCCGTATACGCAGCATTTATCCCCGTTGAGTCTTTCGACTTGATGCGCCACTTATAAGGAAGGCCAGCGTCAAGCGTAACGATTTTTTGGGTAACCGACCCATCTTCCCCCGCATCATTGCCAATTCTGGCGCCGTTGCCATCGGCCGCTCTAAAACCGGGGGTAAGGTTGAGACAACCCAATTCAAAATCCGCATATCCCGCATCAGAACATGTAGAATCACCAAGCATAACTTCAAGAGTATATTCGCTCTGCGCCGTCGGATTCCCTGTAGAATTAAGAAGAGTCCAGTCAAGCGCTACATTTACGGTGCCTGTATTGCTTGGATTGGATACGATACCAGCATCTATCGGACTTTCGTATCTGACACGCGGCGCATCTCCAACCGTAATATTGGTACTCTTCGTCGACGCGTCACATTTCTCCCCGAACCACTCATTACTCTCGCGGACCATTTGCCATGCAAAATCATACGAGCCGGCGGTCGACGGCGCCTTTATATCTGTAAGTGTAAACGCGACCGTCCCGCCAGTTGCGACATTAGGATAACCGGGAATGGTATTAGGAATCAGCCCCCGATCATACTGGCTGTTATCAAGATGGCGCCAAATTGTAGTAAACGGCGCAATGGCAGAATCAACCGCACCAAGTTTGTATTCATCGCCTGCACCGGGAGAAGATTCGGCTGCACTCCAGATATTTGGCCCAATATTTTTCATCTGAACAGTCGCATCGAATACTCCACTGGTTTCAACCGCGGAAGGAACATTAACAAGGACGCACTGTGCTCCATTACCAGCGTCACTCACTGCGCCGCACGTGTTGACTTCAACCGAACTGGGACTCGTACCTCTCACCCGATATACTTCACCCAAGGGAACTTGAACGGCCGTAGGGCCCGCCGGACCAAATGCGTCCGTAAACCCGCCCGAAGGTTCCGGAACATCATACGAAATCCCGGTGCTTGTCCATCCGCTCCAGTTATTGCCGGCTCCCGTATAGGTACTCTTCCATATGAGTTTGCCGGCATCCGTTCCTTTGACATACATTACAAGATTACTCCCTTCATACACGAGCTTAGGGCTATCAATTGTTGTTCCATTAATGTACCGCCAGTCGGCTAGCACGCCGCCGGCAGTATCTATCTCTTTTACCCAAATTTGATTATTTGTTCTTCTTGTTGCAATAATTAACCTTCCACCACCAAGACTTGAATATTCAAGAGAAGGAGGAGACAACGCAACTCCCGCGCTGCCGCCCATAATATTTATTGCCGT
>MHOB01000019.1:13228-15956 GCA_001821795.1 Candidatus Ryanbacteria bacterium RIFCSPLOWO2_12_FULL_47_9c | reverse complement strand
CCGTTGCCGCTGTTATGGTTTGAAAAGTTGACCGTTCCAGTCCATGTTGTCCCATCGACCTGGCGCGCGGCATCATACCAGTTTGACGGCGAAAGATCGTCTTGACCGTTTTTCAGAGACCATGTAGGAAAGCGGACACCGCCGGCATTTTGAACACCCGTCGCAATCACCTGTACCGTTGACTGCGATGCGGGAACATAATATTTACCGCCCGCGAATGTGGCATTGGGATGCGCCTCGGTACAGCTCATACCGCCTGTTTTATCAACCCAGAACTTTAAACGCGCATTGCTCTGATCCTCATAATAGTCAATGCGGATATCGTGGCGTCCCGAAAGCGAGAGGGACGCTGTATCATACTGGACTCCCGGATGATTTGACCACGCAATTGGATATACACCCGATGGATCGGTCAATGTTTTTTCAACACCATCTATATACAGACGTACACCATCGTTGGAAAAAGCATGAAACACGTAGGAACCGGCGGTAAAATCAAAACTCCCCCGCCAGATGAGCATCACGTCGTCTGTCTTTCCGCTTTGCCAAATATTTCCAGTGGTCCAATTGTAATCGAAAAATGTATAGGAACCGGTAGTACCCGAAATGACGGGCGATGCCTTCGGAGAATCGTCGGCTTCGGCAAGCGGCGAAACGCTGTTCTCATCAGGAAGTGGTGGCGCATTCCCTCCCGTTGTCGAGTCAAACGCGCAAACATGAAAAATATCCTGTGAGAATTTGGGGTCGCAGAGAGACTGGTAATCCCACCAAAACTTAATCCGTCCGCTCCCCGTTCTTTCGTACCACTCAAGACGGATTTTTTTCTTCCCACCGAAAATACTTGCCGCAGTGTCATACTGTGTTGGCCCCTGCATTTTCCATCCATTTGATATAAGATTCGTGCCATCAAACACAAGGCGCACTCCGTCGTCAGATATTGCGTGAAATATATATTTTCCATAGGGAAAATCAATTTTTCCCCGCCAGAGGGCAAGAACCAAATCTTTTAGCCCCGTATTGTTTCCATTTTGGTCGGGACCAATATAATCATTATTCCCCCACGTATAGTCGAGAACGGGATTTGACGAATTTATTGTTTGGGCATCGAGGCCTGCCGGCGTAAGCGCGCGATACAGGGGAAACTGGGTTGATTCATCGGGCAACGACGGAGGATTTCCAAGATTGCGCGCGTCGTACCAACAACCGCGGAACTGGTCAGCCGGATGCCCGAGCGGGCACGCATTGGGTTTTACACCAAACCATATATGATTATCATTCCCAGCCGCATTAACGGTCACAGGATTCTGCGTAACGACAGTCCACTGTGGCTTCGGATTCAATGTTACCGTATATGTCCCGTTCGGCGCAGTTCCAACAGACGAATAAAATCCTCCATCCGCATTGCAAGACGATGGAACCAAGTTTGAATAATTTACGGGTCCCGCCACGTTCACAGAAAATCCGTCAATCGCGTATTTATTTGTAAAACTGCATCCCGCGGACAATGTTTCAATCACCCGATCGGTTGCGCCTTCATACGTTCCATTCTCATTGACATCCCAATACACGCGCCCGAGGAAGTAATTTGTTGCGGGCGCCACACAGCTCGGCCTCATCTCAACAGTATTTGATGGGTCGCTAAAAAGCGCATTAACATGGTCATGGGCAAGAACAGTATAACGATCAATTTCTCCGTTTGCCACACCGGCATCAGCATAGGGTGAAGCACTATCGGCTTTTATCGCCGGCGGTTGGGGATCACATCCAGAAGTTTTGCAGCGTCTGATATGATAATCAGCCGCCCCCGGAACGCTATTCCATGCTAAATTAACTGTTGGCACCGCACCCGCGCACGAAACACTTGCATTCAGTGTCGGCGAAGGAGGGGGCCAAGGTGATCCAGGATCTATGCATACGGTACCGCTACAAACTCCCGTAGTGCATAAGTTTCCCGCACAACATGCTTCGCCGATATTTCCACAAGCGGGCGGTGCACAATTTTGCAAGGGCAACGTATATCCTCCACCACTCGGTTGCGTCTCCGCGTAACAAATATTTCCGCTTCCGCCCTGATTAATCGTGCAATACTTCGCTCCAAATTTTATATCGCTTGATTCTTGGGAAGAAGGAGCAATGGAACCGAAAAAAAATTTAAACTGGGCCGCCGTGCCGACGAAGCGGTCCCAAGCACACCCCGTGGGGGCGCTAATATTGTCCGTCTGAACTCCGAAATCGCATCGAAAATCATACGTACTGTTGTCACAAATTGTCCCCGGGAGATTAAAGAAACCGCTTGTATTCGAATTCCATACGGGATTAACACATTGTTGAATAATTGACACCGCCACGCTCGCTTGACTGTCTCCGCCGGGTCCCGAACAAGAAAGAGTATACACGATGCCCTGTGTGAGCGCGCCCATATCCTTCGTGCCAGATAAAGATTTCGACCCAGACCAACTGCTCGATGCCGGCGAAGCTGACGCACTGCATGAATCGGCATACAGCGTATCCCACCAAAGTCCAACCTGTGTACCAGAAGTTATCGCAAGAGACCCTTGTTGATTGTTTGCTTCAAGAGTAATTTCAGGAGCCGGATATTGATAGATGGAGACGGGCACGTCAGTGTAATCCGATGAAGCTTGATCATAGGGTCCGCCAAGAACTCTGATCGTGTAAGAACCCGGTTCCGCGTCAGGGCCTGCCTGTACGGCAAGACTTGAGCCACATT
>MHOB01000019.1:0-13097 GCA_001821795.1 Candidatus Ryanbacteria bacterium RIFCSPLOWO2_12_FULL_47_9c | reverse complement strand
CATATTACAATTCGAGAAAATCTCATGCCGTTTCTTTCGTAAGTATCCCGTTCATATCATTCCCAATATACAAGTGTATCTACAAGTGCGCGCCCGGGATCAGTGAAATACACTTCAACAAACATGTGGTCCTGAACACCCGAAAGAGTGCCCGGTAAAATCACCCGGTCACTTTTTTCCTTGTTTCTATTGGGGACACCGCCCTTGCCAATTTTTGAGTTTTCACCAAAGACAAAAGACTTATTTCGGAAAACTCCTTTCTCAATCTCAACACGCGCCTGCGCCACATGATCGTAGACTTGCCACTCGTCCACAAGACCGCGAATATCGGGCGCCCTTCTGGGTTCTGTCACAATATTGCCGCCCGGGCGCAATCCGTCGCGGGTTAAAAAAAGTGCGCCGCCGATTACAACAACCAAGGCAAGAAAGACGGCTAATTTTTTCCACACATCATATATTTTCCGTTCAGACATAGTTACCCTATTCCGTTACACACGAAAAAAGAAAAATTGAAAAAATCGACTACATGCTTTTATTATAAAGGATATTCCGGCTACTTCGCTGTGTATAACTTGCTTTCCCTAACGATATGCCTCCTTGCGTGCCCGCAAGCACCGCAGAAATCGCTAAAACTCCAAAACCTATTATGTATTTACCTCGCATGTGCCATATTCTTGATATCATAGTTGGGATCCCAAAGCATATTTTTGAAAGAAGAGATGTCTTCTTTTGATTCAATGAATCTTGCCAGCAACGTTTTATCAGAAAATCGGTTTATCAGTACAGCACCCTTTACCGTACCTCCTTCGAAAAATATGCGTTCATACCCGCGCGCATCTTCCCACGTACGCACAATATTGTCTGCGTTGTCTTTTGCTTCGCATCGCCCCAGAAATGTTATCTGAAAACCGAGACTCGTAATAGAGTACACGGACACCGCCTGGAACGGTCTTTGGTCCTCTCTACTTGCCGCTGCCATATTCATCCCCGCGGTGCGTCCTTGCAAAAACGCGCTGGTCCAGTTATTAACAATCCGGTGTTCATTAAAGATAACATCAAAATACTCCGCGATATCTCCCGCGGCCCATACATTTTCGTGGGCTGTTTGGAGAAACTGATCAACAACGATTCCTCTTTGCACTTCAACTCCTGTCCCCTGAAAAATACCGTAATTCCTTTCAATACCTATTCCCAGCCCTAAGAACCCCCCCTCCACCGTATCGCCGCCAGCCGTCACCACCTGGACTCTGTCGGATTCCGAGTGCAGTTCCTTTAATTCAGTTTCGGGCGAAACTTCAACGCCGTGATGCGCAAGATTTGTATAAAGCAGATTCCACCCTTTTTCATCAAGCCATTCATCGAAAAATTTTCTTTCTCGGATGAAACAACGCGCGCGAAGCCCATACGCAACAGCACACCCAATAAATTCAAGCGAGATAAAACCTCCTCCAACCAAAAGCACATCCTGTTTTCGCTCGTGTGCTTCCTGAAATAATGTTCGGGCGCGATCTGCATCATCAATCGTGTGCAAACGCACAACCCGATCGTTTTCGTTTATCGGAATATTCCACCGACGTGGCATCCCTCCGGCGGCAATCAGAAGTTTACCAAAAGTTAATGCGCCGCCCACCGACACATGGACTTGTTGCGTGTCAAAATTAACTGCGACCGCGCTTATCCCAGCGTGGAGATCAATATTGAAACGCGCGTAGTGATCCGGGGTTCTTAAAAAAACTTTTTCCCGCTCGACACTGCCGCGGACATAGCGGGGAAGTAAAACACGTGAATATAAAAAACCACTCTCTCGCGAGAGAATGCCAATGCTTCCTTGTGCATCTACACTTCGTATTGCTTCGGCCGCACTGACACTAGCAATGCCACCTCCGATAATAAGATAATCATAATGCATACGTCATCCCGACGTAGATTCACGGAGCGACCAAAGGGCAAGCACCGCGATCGCGAGTCCCGCCATTGAAAGCAAAAGCGTCTGCGTTGACCCCCGTTGGATCGGCAAAAAAGGGATAAGCGCAACCCAAAATCCTAGAAAAGCGATCAGAAGATTTATACGCATAGAAAAAGTATACCGCACATACTCTCTAAAGGACAACACACAGAAAGCGCGGGACTACCGGAAAAGAAATATAAAAAGTATAATAATTCCGATTTGGGAACCAATGCCGAGTATATGGTTATCGTCAAGACGAATTTCAGAATGGACCCAACGATGGAACCGATCATGTAAAACCAACGCGCGCCGCGGCCACATCCGCGCCCATCCCACAAGCAAGTCAGGAAGAACCGCGCCCGTCGCCGCGATGAAGATGGTAACCGGTTCCGCTTTAAAAAATAAAAACGACAACGCAAAACCAAGCGCAAGATCCAGGGCAACGCGCGCCATTTCCGGAAAGAAATCGCTCGAAAACGATACGGTTTTCTTTCCCATGCGCGATGGATGCATTGCCTTTACAATGCGCGGAGACGGATAATGCCAATGGGGAACCATGTCAAAAATATAATGGCTCAAGAAACCAATCAAAAAAACTGCGCCAAGGTTCCCCAAACGTTGCGCAAGCGCTGTTCCAATAATTGCATGCGTTACTAAAACCATTGTTTAAGAAAAACGGGCGAGAATGCGTTAGCAAAACTCGCAAGTATTTTTTGCTTCTTCTTTGTGTTCTCCCTTCGAGGGATCGCCGCAGCACGCTTTACAGCAATATGCCGTTCCCTCAAGAACAAAATTCCCTTCACTCTCTTTTTTTACTTTTTTACATTTTGAACATTGGTATGTTTTTTCTTCACTCATGATTTTTATCTTTAAAATAATCAAAACGAATAAGACGACCGCGTTTTTCCAACTATATCAGGCAAATTTTTCTTTTGCAAATGTCGGACGGAAAAAGAGCTTTACTAATTCGATAAGCCCGACCTGTCCAAACCCAGCGGCGAATATAATGAAAACCTCTAACGGAGAAAGACGTACGGTCCCAAGAAACCGCTGCAAAAAGGGCGCGTATACCGCTCCGGCCAAAAGCAAAAATCCCACGGCAACCGCAAAAATAAGATACCAATTGTCTAGAATCCTTGTCCGCAGGAGCGATGTACGATACGATTTGACCGCAAAAACGATGAAGAGAGAATTTGACGCAAGGAGCGCGAAAACAAGCGTTTGGATGTGTTCCGGAGTAAACGAAGAATACGCTAAAAGGTAGAAAAATAATCCGGTCAGCAACAAATCAGATAAAATGCCGACAACGAAAATAATCGAGAGCGCCTGCCTATCAAGAATCGCTTCCCTCCGCTTGAGGGGTTTTCGCTCCATGATATCGCGTTCTCCGGGCTCAAAGGCAAGCGCAAAATTCGGGAACGTATCCTCGACAAGATTCGCCCACAAAATCTGCACCGCGGTAATAGGAAGAATGCCCGTGCGGAAAACGAGCGACGCGAGGATAATAATAATCTCGGTGAACGAATTCGAGAGTAGAAACAAAGCAACCTTTCGAATATTGTCAAACGCAATGCGTCCCTCGCGAATTGCTGAAGTAATGATGGAAAAACTATCATCAAGGAGCACGAGATCCGCCGTTTCTTTTGTGACATCGCTACCCGATCCGAGCGCGATGCCAATATCTGCCGCCTTGAGCGCAGGAGCATCGTTGACGCCGTCGCCAGTCATTGCGACAACTTCCCCTTGTTCTCGTAACGTATTGATCAGTTTCATCTTATGTTCCGGATTTACGCGCGAGAAAATTTCAATTTTCTTAAAACAGCGCACAATATCCTCTTCTTTAAGAACATCAATTTCGGGACCCGTAAGCACGGAATCGGGTCCGCCCAAAAATCCAAGTTCCCTGCCAATTGCAAGCGCCGTCAATTTATGATCACCCGTTGCCATAATCACACGGATGCCGGCTTTTCTCGCAAGGGTTATTGACTCGCGCACGTCCTCGCGGATCGGATCGCGAATCGCCGCTATTCCGAGAAACAAAAGATTTTTAAGCTGTTTTTCGAGAATATTTTCATTTTTAAGATCCAGATGATCGGGATCTTTTAGCAACCCCTCGGCAACCGCGATAAGACGAAACCCCTGCGAGGCGCTTCGCTCAACTTCCGCTATAACTTTTTTCCGATCCGCTATCGTCATCCGCGACAGAGCAAGAATGGTCTCTGGTGCGCCACTCACAAAAACTTTTCCAGCCGCCTTCGCGCGCTCGCTTCTGTGGAATGACGCCAGAATTTTTTTTGCTTGATCAAATGGAAAGAATGCAACGCGGGGAAACTGGGAAAGTTCTTTGTCCATATCACCTCCAAGCTTCTGAAAATATTCAACTTTTGCCCTATCGGTTGCCTCGCCTTTCGGAAATCCGCCGACAAAAGTAACATCGCTTGCAAGAGCCATCGCCCGGGCCGCTCTTTTTTCGTCACGCGCTAAAAGCATACGTTCGACAACCATTGTTCCTTTGGTGAGTGTCCCCGTTTTGTCCGTAACAATAACCGTCGTTGATCCGAGCGTCTCGGCGCCAATCAATTTTTTTACAAGTCCCCGTTTCCGGAGAATGCGCGACGCGGAAACCGCGAGGACAACAGAAAGCGCGGCTGGCAGTCCTTCCGGGATCGCGGCAACCGCAACAGCAACAGCAACGGTAAACATCTCAACAAATGTTTTTTGTTCGACAAGCCCAAAAATAAAAATAATGCCCGAGAAGAAAGTCATAAAAAATGCCAGAATCTTGCCTAATTTCGCAAGCCGTTCTTGAAGCGGCGTTTTTTCATCCTCAACCCTAAATGTCAATTGCGCGATTTTTCCGATTTCAGTATCTTCCCCCGTTGCAACAACGATCGCCGAACCTTCCCCGCGTTCAATAACCGTCCCCATATGGATCGTGTTGGAACGGTCTCCCACCGCAAGCGTCCCCGCTAACTCTCCGGGATTTTTCGAGACTGCACTTGACTCACCCGTTATAATTGCTTCGTTGACCAAAAGATTTTTTGCAGATATCAGACGCGCGTCAGCCGGCACTTTCATGTCATGATGAAGAAAAATAACGTCGCCCGGAACAAGTTGCGCCATATCAAGCTCAACAATTCTGCCCGCTCTCAAAACGCGCGCGCTGACCATCACGAGTTTCTGTAGTTTTTCAAAAATCTGGTTCGAGCGGAATTCCTGCAAAAAACCGATGGAAACATTCACAAAAACCGCAAGCAAAATAACAGCAAGATCAATATATTCATTAATAAGAAACGTGAGCGCGGCAGCGACAAGAAGGATAATAATAAGAGGATTTGCGAACTGGCCGAAAAAGAGCTTCCACCAGGGAATTTTTTTCCCCGCCGGAAGAATATTCAACCCATATTCTTCAATGCGTTTTCTTGCTTCATCCAACGAAAGGCCCCGTGAGGGGTCAACGCCAAAACGTTTTTGGATATCAAAAAGAGACTTTGCGTACCACAATTCAGTCATACATCATATTCTCTGATTCAAAAATGAAAGCGCGCCCCAGAGCCCGCCGACATCGCCGAGCGTTGCCTCGCGAATCTCGGGAAATTCGGGATACGCCGTTTTTATTTTCTGGAGATACTCGCGAACGCGATCAACAGAAATGCCCGGACGCTTCACGACCATCGACCCACCAAGCACCACAATATCGGGAGACCAATGCGCAATGGAGTTATGAAGCCCGACCGCAAGTATCTGCGCTTCCTCATCCCATATTTTTTCGTCGGTAATCTCGCGCGGTTTTTTTCCAGAGCGCCGTTCCAAAGCAGCGCCCGAAATATATCCCTCGAGCCGCCCTGAAGAATCATGAAAATCAATTATCTGATGCCCAGCCTCAAACCCGAAAACGCTTTTATCAATTTTTCCTCCAACAATGCGCGCGCCACCGACGCCGGTGCTGACAGTCACATAAACAACAATGCCGAAACCCTTTCCGGCTCCGACCGCTGCCTCGCCAAGCCCCACGACTGCCGTATCGTTTTCAATATATACTGGCGCGCCAAGATCGCGTTCAAGTTTCTCCTTCAAGGGTTTTTTCACCCAGCCAGAAATATTTGGCGAATTGACCAAAACCGCTCGCGCGCGATCAAGAGTACCGGCAACACCGCCCGCAACCGCACTAATTTTTTTTCCGCGGGAAAGTTCTCTGGCAGATGCGCAAAAAATTTCCATGCCATCCTCAAAATCTTTCGGCGTCGGTATTATCTTCGGTTCCCCGAAAGTTTTGCCATCAAAGGACGACGTAAAACGCATTTTCGTCCCACCAATATCGAAAAGAATATATGCTCCGTGCATATGATCCCACTATGAGCCGAGAAGTTTACGGGTCTCTTTCTTGTATTCTTCAACGTTCGGCTCGTCAAATGCGTTAACTCCCGTGAGGCGCGCCAAGTACATCATCTCAAGCATCTTGAATTGAAAATATGCTCCAATCGTATATTCGGATGCGCTCGGCATTTTTACTTCCATAAATGGAATCTGATTTACGCAGTACGCCGCCCGGATGCCGCCATAAATCGCATTCATAATCTCAACAAAAGATTTTCCCTCGATCCCCCCGACAAGTCCGGGAAAAGTCAGCGCTTTGGGCACGCGAGCTGTTTCGCGGATATTGCTCGCCACGACAAAATTAGTAAACTTATCGCGTGGACCAGCAAGATAAAGCTGCGCCATAGAATGTAAGTCAGTCGGGCCAATCGAAACAGTCGGGGTAATGCCACGGTGAACTACAACGCCTTCCGTGTCGCGCTCTTTACCCAGAGACTCGCCCATAAGCTGGCGGTACCACTTTCCGACCGATTCAAGTTCGGGGATGAAGAAAAAATTATCGTTAATGCGACTCCCCTTGAGCGCGTGGATATGAATGAGCGAAGCGGAAACGAGCGCGATATTTTCATCGAGGGAACCGGAAATGCACAGATCACGCAGAAGCCGCGCGCCCTCGGCAACCTGCCCAATATTGACGCGGGCAAGCAAGAGCGGAAAGAGACCGACCGCCGACATGACCGAATATCGCCCGCAAACATTTTTTGGGATTGCAAGCAGCGCGAAATTTTTTTCTTTCGCGCTATTCCACAATTTCGATCCTTCATCGGTCGTGACAACAACACGATCGTAAATTCGGGGCATACGATCCTTGAGCGCCGCAATAAATGCCTCACCGAAGGCGATCGTTTCGGTAGTCGTTCCCGATTTACTGATCACATTAACGAGTATCTCCTCCTCTTTAAGCCCTTCAAAAAGCGCGCTCGCATCGTCAAACAACTTTGATGACAGAGTATCTGCAAAAATAATCTTTGGAAACGGTTGGTTGATAATGCCTCGGAGCCCTTCATAGACCGCGCGCGCGCCAAGATTTGAACCTCCGATACCAACGACGATAATATACTTGAGATTGCCGGTATCCTTATCGCGCGCGCAATCTGCCACGCGCTGGTGAAGTTCGGTATCAAACGGAAGATTAATAGATGATTCCGCAAAATCATATCCCACAGAATGGGAAACGTTCTGGAGGTGCTTCTGATATTCAGAAAGCGCTGACGCCGTATGCGCGATATCTACATCGTCAACAAGCGCTGATTCCCGGTATTCAAACGTGAGCGGATTCATACTACCATTGTAATACACGTGCGGCGCATAACAAATGTTTCGCTGCTTGACAGTGTCGAACACACGCTGTAAAAATAAAATGTATGGATGACAAACAACAAGAACCACCACGGGAAAAACAGCCGCAGAGCACGATCGGCATTCCGCTCGCCATTGTTGTTGCGGGAGTATTAATCGCAGGAGCAGTGTATCTTTCAAACGGAGGAAACACCGGGAATAGAGGTCTTGCGCGAATTGGGAGCAGCAGCCCTGAAGCGCCGGCACCCGCAGGGAGCTTTCGCGACGTAAGTGATAGTGACTTCATCAGAGGTAATCCCGACGCACCAATTACTATTGTGGAATACTCTGATTTTCAATGCCCTTACTGCAAGAGTTTCCACCCCACAATGCGGCGACTCGTTGAAGAAAACAACGATGTTCGATGGGTTTATCGGCATTTTCCGCTAACCTCGATACACGAGAACGCAGAGAGTGCCGCAATTGCTGCTGAATGCGCGGGACGCATCGCGGGGAATGACGTGTTCTGGAATTTCGCGGATGCTCTCTTTGATAATCAAAACCGGCTCGGGGATGCACTCTATATTGAACTTGCCAATACCCTCGGGGTTGAAAAAGACGCATTTGAATCATGCAGGACGTCACCGGAAATTTTGCAGAAAATCCAAAACGATTCACAAGAAGCAAGTTCCACCGGCGGGCGCGGCACGCCACACTCTCTTGTAATCACACGAGACGGCAATCGCCTCACCATCGGGGGAGCAGTTCCCTATGAAAGTGCGCTTTCGACTGTTCAGCAAGCGCGGGGCAAATAATAAACTTCATCCGGAGTCAATACGAATCAGGCGAGTTCCATTGCAACCGGACAATGGTCGGAACCAAAAACATCCGATAAGATTTTCACACCCTTAACGTTTTTGATAATATCCGGACTCACAAAAAAATAATCTATCCGCCAACCAACGTTGCGATCCCGCGCTCGCGTCTTAAGATCCCAGTAAGTATAAACGTCTCTTTTTTTTGGATAAAAATGGCGAAACACGTCAACATATCCGCGTTCGGCAACCGTATCAAGCCATGCGCGTTCTTCAGGTAAAAAACCGCTGTTATGTTCGTTTTCTTTCGGGCGCGCAAGATCAATATCATGATGCGCTGTATTAACGTCGCCGCAGAAAATGACGTGTCTTTTTTGCGCGCGCAGTTTTTGAATGTAATTTAGAAACGCATCATAAAACTCAAGTTTGTATTTGAGTCTCTCCGGACCGCTGCCACCATTGGGAAAATAAACATTAAGAAGAACGAAATCGCCGTAATCCGCTTGCACGATGCGTCCCTCGTCGTCAAATTTCTTAATACCCATACCATACTCAATGTTTTCCGGTTCAGGGCGCGAATAGATCGCAACTCCGCTGTATCCTTTCCGCGCGCGCGACGAGGAAAAAAACGATACATAGCCATCGGGATCGCGCAACTCTTCCGGCAGCTGCTCTTCATCAGATTTTGTCTCTTGGATACAAAGAATGTCAGGTTTTTCTTTCTTTACAAACGGCAGAAAAAGCCCCTTCGCGTGAACTGCACGCAGGCCATTTATATTCCATGAAATGATTTTCATAGTACAGGGAAATTATATCCAAGTATTCCGCTGTATGCCACTTGCGGCGCCGGCGCAAATATTATCCCCCTCGGCGCGCCCGACTTCGATCAGCTTCGGTCAGATACTGCTTCCGAATGCGAGTACTCGCGGGAGTAATCTCAAGATATTCGTCTTCCCTGATTATTTCGAGTCCATTTTCAATAGTGATCGCAAACGGGGGCGCAAGATAAATATTTTCGTCAGAACCCGCCGCGCGCATATTGGTAAGCTGTTTGCCCTTCACGGGATTAACCCGCAATTCATCACCTTTTGATGTCCCGCCAATAACCATCCCCTCGTAGACTTCAACGCCGGGACCAATGTAAAGTGCTCCGCGCTCCTGGAGATTCGCAAGCGCATAAGCAAGGGTCTTTCCAGATATCATGGAAGTCATAGATCCCAGAGCGCGTTTTTCAATCTCGCCGGCGTACGGCCGGAACCCTAGGACACGGCTTGCACAAATGCCTTTTCCTTTCGTATCAACAAGAAACTGGCCGCGATATCCCAGAAAACCTCGTGTCGGGCCTTCGAAAATAAGGCGCACCGTGCCATTGTGACTACGCATGTCTTTTAAAATCGCCCTGCGTTTTCCAAGCTTCTCGATCACCGCGCCCTGAAATTCGCTCGGCACGTCGATCGTTACTTCTTCATACGGCTCTTTTTTCTGCCCATCAATTTCTTTGATAATGACACGCGGTTGCGAAACTTGTATTTCATACCCCTCACGTCGCATATTTTCGAGAAGAATGGCAACATGAAGTTCACCGCGCCCAAAGATCTTGAATCGATCGGGTTCCGAGAAATCAACCTTTAATCCGACATTAACCTCGAGCTCGCGCATGAGGCGTTCACGGATCTGGCGGGAAGTCAAAAACTTCCCTTCGCGCCCCGCAAAAGGAGAGTTATTAACCAAAAAATTAAGAGTGATGGTTGGCTCATCAATCTCAATAGCGGGGAGCGGTTTTTGATTTTTATCAATACAGATTGTCTCGCCGATAAAAACATCGGCAAGTCCCGCAATCATGACTATGTCGCCGGCATCCGCCTCGCGTACTTCTTCGCGCGCAACTCCGCGGAACGTGAATAATTTATTTATTTTCCCCTCCCGAGCGTTCCCATTCGGCGTTAAAATCTGTACCGTATCTCCCGCGTGCAGTACGCCTTCATATATACGCGCGACGGCGAGGCGTCCAAGAAAGTTATCATACCCAAGATTAAATGGCTGCGCGCGAAGCGGAATGTCGCGGTTATTCTCTGCGCAAGGGACTTGCTCGAGGATAATATCAAGAAGCGGCGAAATATCCCGATGCTCGCCATCGAGTGTCCGCATCGCAACACCATCTTTTCCGACTGCATACACAACCGTAAAATCCGTTTGCTGATCGGACGCACCAAGCTCAAGAAACAATTCTAATACCTGCTCCTCGGTTCGTTCGGGATCGGCCGCTGGCTTATCAATTTTATTAATGACAACAATGGGCCGAAAGCCAAGCTCAAGCGATTTTTTGAGCACAAACCGCGTCTGCGGCATAGGACCCTCTTGCGCATCAACCACCAATACAACCGAGTCAATGGAACGGAGAACACGTTCGACTTCTGATCCAAAATCAGCGTGCCCCGGCGTATCAACAATGTTGATCTTCGTACCTTTATAGAATGTAGCGGTATTTTTTGCATAAATCGTAATTCCGCGCTCCTGCTCGAGCGCGTTTATATCCATACTCATGTTGTCCTCAAACATGCCCGTTTGGCGCATGATAGCGTCGGTCAACGTTGTCTTACCATGATCAACATGGGCAATAATTGCGATATTTCGTATTTCCATAAAAAAAAGTCCCGTTGCGGGAGCAATAACCTTCTTATAATAGCAAAACTACCTTTAAATATCAAGGGGCGCGGTTTCTATAAATACGCTGGGGTGCGACCAACGGATAGAAATAGTTTTTGTGCGTTCACGATAATTATCTACAGTACATACCGGATCATCAACCAAAAGTGACTCGTACTCCCCGCAACCGTAAAAACATGAAAAAGATCATGGAACGTGAAAAATCTTCTGTATTTAAAAAACCGATCGAGACCAAAAAAAATCGTCCCAACCGTATAAAATACGCCACCAACAAAAAGCCATACCAGACCTCCAAAGACGATAGATTTTGAAATCGGCACGATAGCAATAAGTCCAAGCCAACCCATCACAATATATAAAAATATGGACAATGCTGGATGAATGCGAATGTTTCCTATCTTGATTGCAATGCCTAAAAACGCAAGCCCCCATAGAATTCCGAGAAGACTCCATCCCCACGCTCCGCGGAGTATGGTAAGACCAAGAGGCGTGTAGGTGCCGGCAATAAGCACGTAGATCATCGAGTGATCAAATTTCCGTAGCGCATGTTTCCAGCTGCTCGATGGAGGCACACTATGATAAAAAGCGCTTGCCGAATAGAGCAAAACGAGACTTGCGCCGAAAATGGAAAACCCCACAACATGCCACGGTGTAGCCCACAGCGCGGCATATACCACGAGCACGGAAAGCGCGGCACAGGAAAAAAGCGCTGCAACTCCATGCGAGAGAGCGCTTGTCGGTTCATGAATGTGAGAAATTAAACGCATATCCCGATCTTCTCAAGTATCTATCTGTGTATCGCGGAGGAAACCCCCCGCTTGTAAAGTCCAAAGCTTGTGATAAAGACTCCCCGCGCGCACGGAAAGTTCATCATGCTTTCCATCTTCAACAACCCTGCCGCGGTTGATAACAACTATCCGGTCCATTTTTCGGATCGTTGAAAGCCGATGCGCAATAACGATGGCCGTCCTCCCTTCCATTAGTTTATCAAGCGCATCTTGAATTAAGGCCTCCGAGTGAGAGTCAAGACTTGAAGTTGCTTCGTCGAGCACAAGAACAGGAGCATTTTTCAAAACAGCGCGTGCAATCGCAATACGTTGGCGCTCGCCGCCTGAAAGCTTGATGCCTCGTTCGCCGACATAGGTACCATACCCGTGGGGAAGACCCTCGATAAATTCACTGCAATGTGCGAGTCTTCCTGCGCGGATTACCTCTTCATCTGTCGCTTCTCTTCTCCCATAACGGATATTCTCAAGCAAAGTTCGGTGGAACAAGATCGGATCCTGCGGAACAAGCGCAATGTTATCGCGAAGCGTTGCAAGTGTCACGTGTTTTATATCTTGATCGTCTATAAGTATTTTCCCGCTTCCTACTTCGTAAAGGCGAAGAAGAAGCCGCACCACCGTTGACTTACCCGCACCCGAAGGGCCCACGAGGGCAACTTTTTCGCCTCCTTTGATAGAAAGATCGAAATTTTCAAGAACGTTTCGCGTCAAGTTAAAATAAAACATCACGTTCTGGAATTTGACCGCGCCGGTTTTCACAAGAAGCGGCCGCGCATCAAGAGAATCGCGAATCTCTTGCGGCAAGATGAGGATATCAACCATCTCTTTACCATCCGCAAAACTCTCATAAATATCGCGGATCACGCGCGAAAAATCCCAGAGCCGCCCTCCCAACCCAATAAGATATGCCTGGATCAAAACGAACGTGCCAATGGTTATTATGCCTGTTTGCCAATATTGAATGGCAAAATAAAAAAGAAAAAACTCCGCGAGTATCATCAAGAACGCTTGGATTGCATCAATAATTCCATCAAGATTCCAAATAAACCGAGTAATACGTGCCTGTTCATCGGCAATCTCCCGATAATAGTGCGACTCAATATCCATCCCGCCAAAAAGTTGGATTGTATTATGGTTTGTAATAGCATCGGAGAGAACCGCAGTGCTGCGCGAATCGGCTTCCGCGCGTTCAACATCGTACTTCAGCTTCCATCGCGCGAAGATATA
>MHOB01000018.1:4557-30750 GCA_001821795.1 Candidatus Ryanbacteria bacterium RIFCSPLOWO2_12_FULL_47_9c | reverse complement strand
AAAATAATTTTCAACTACCCATCGCAAAAAGCGAAAATATTGTATCAGAAAAAATACACTTAGGCAAGCCGGGTGATGCGCGTGCCCGGCTTCACATGCTCGGAAACTTTCATGGCAACTTCCGCGCCGCGCTGAGCCGATGGAATATTTTGATGATCAATCTGCAACGACACAACCGCTTGTTCTACATCGCCAGATCCTTTTTTAAACTTTACCAAATCGCCAATGTGTATGGAATCTGCGAGCTTTATGACAGCAACGCCGGCACGATTATAGTAGTGGGTAACCGTGCCAATTTCTTTTTCTTCCATAGTCAATTCTCCTTTTCGACCTTTTTTGTATTGTCCCACCCAGCCCCCAAAAGAGCAATAAGTGCTAAGCGCCCCCCAACACAAGAGCAACCGCAATGGAAATAAGCACAACAACAAAGGCAATAAACTTTCTTAGTTTAAATTTCTCCCGAAGAAACAGTATCGAAGCCCCCCAAACCAAAAGCGGCTGAATGGAAAGAATAAGAACCGTGTGAACAACACCGAGCTCACGATATCCAAAATACAAAAGAATCCACGCAATTGTTGTCAGAATATTCGTAAGTACGATATACCGCATTGCGGAGTCTTTTACCTCATGGGCATGCGCGAAAAAAAGAGGGCTTAAGAGAAGTGCAACAATACCGGAACGGACCAATTCGAGTGATAGGGGATTCCAAGTAGCAAGGAGAATTTTTAAAATAACCGCGGAGAGAGGCGCCACACAGAGCACGCGCAGAAAAAAAAGTTTTGTGTAGCGTCTTATGGTTATATGATGATGTTCCCAGTGTGACCATATAATCGCCAAAGAAGCAATAATCGCGGGAATAACAACAACGACTTTTCTCTCATCAGTAAAAATAATGCTCGAGATAAAAATAATCGGGAGGGTTTGAAGAATATCGAGCGACTCAATTTCACTGAGCTGGTCACCCTCAAGCGCGCGATAATAGATAAGATTCGACGCAACGGCAAGAAACGCGGAAGCCACGATCAACGACCCGGAATAACCCGAGAAAAGTTCACTATTCAGCGGCGGGCGGAATAAAAGAAAAAGAACAAGCGCAATAAGAAAGATGAGCGGGAAACTCACTCCGATGTACGTTTTGTGGGCAACCCGGTGTCCGGACAATACAAATTTATCAAGGGTCAGAGAGCCCGCTTGGAATACTGCCGCAAGCAGTGGAAAAAACGCGTTCACGCGCGCACTTTAGAAAAAAAGCAGATAAAAAGAAATACTGAACGCAACAAGCGAAAAAACAAAAAGCGCGATACTTGCCTGGCTTCCGTTCTTGATGAGATTTCCAGAGTGCCGGATAAGCCAACGCACCATCCGCGGTTCTTGATCAAACGGCTCCCGCGGCGGATGCCAATCGCCATAATATTTAACGTCCCCGGACATAGGACAATTATAGTACGTTCTTTGTGCGCGGGACAGGACTTGCACCTGCACGCCCTTGCGGGCGCCAGCCCCTCAAGCTGGTGCGTCTTCTAGTTTCGCCACCCGCGCTTATTGCACCTTTTCAGATTCTACCGCAACTTCTGCTGGGGTTTCAAACCGCACTTGGCGCATTTTCTTTCGCATATCGCGGGCCGCTTTTTCGCGAAGATAGTAAAGTTTTGCTCTCCGCACGCGCGTTGCGCGGCGCACGATTTCAATTTTTTCGATCATGGGAGAGTGAATGGGAAAAACACGCTCAACACCAATACCAAGAGAAACCTTTCGTACCATAAACGTACCAGTCGGACCCTTACCATGCTTGCACGCGAGAACAATGCCTTCAAATGTCTGAAGTCGGGTTTTGTTCCCTTCTTTTACTTTCTGTACCACGCGCACGGTATCACCCGGGCGCATATCAACTTCTGCTGGCTTCGTCATAGAAATCCTTTATAGCATGGTTTTATTTGTTACGCAACACTCCGACTCTGTTCAACACAAGTTGCTTGAGTGCTCGCGAAAGATCATCTGGCATTGGAGCTTCGATTTCGAGCTTCGTGCCATCGAGTCCAGCAAATGAAAGCGAGTGCGCGTGCAGAAATTGGCGCGTGAGGCCTGCGGGGCACTGATATAATTTGCCGCCGTAAAGTTTGTCGCATACGACAGGATGTCCAATATGCGCCAAGTGCGAGCGGATTTGGTGAGTACGGCCGGTTTTAGGAGACGCTTCTATATATGTATATCCAGCGAGTCGTTCGAGCACACGGTATCCCGTAACGGCCTCTCTCGCTCGCCCCTGCTTGCCGCCAACCACGCGCTTTTCAAAATGTTTTGTCGAGCGCGCGATCGGCGCGTTGATGATGCCTGAATCATTTTTCATATTGCCAACCACAAGCGCAAAATACTTTTTTGTGATGCCGCCAATTTCAAACAACTTTTTTAGATACTCGAAAGCGCGCTGATTTTTTGCGATAAGCAAAACGCCGGACGTGTCTTTATCAAGTCGATGGACAATCCCAGGACGTCCGACATCCCCAACATTATTTATCTCCGGATATTTTTCCAAAAGCCAATCCACGATTGTGCCCGATGTATGTTGCGCATCATGATGTACAACCATGCCCGCGGGTTTTGAAAGTGCAAGAACGTTACTATCTTAATATATAATCTTCGGCTCCTCCATACGCAGTCATAGTAGCACGGTTTGGTTTTATGTCGCTTTGCGGATTTTTTCGGCAATGATTTTTACGTCTTCAGTCGGTTTATTTGAAACAACCGATTGTAGTGAGTGGCCGCCGTCCCCTTGCCATCTAGGCAAAATATGAAAATGCAAGTGGTCCACTTCTTGACCAGAAACTCGCCCGTAGTTCATGCCGAGCGTAAAGCCGTCGGGCGTGAGTGCTTTTTTTATTAAATCAGTCGCGCGCTGGCACGCTTCAAAATATGGACCAACTTCTTCGCGCGGTAAATCTGAAAGATTTTCTGCATGTATTTTTGGAATCACCATCGTATGCCCAGGCGCGCGCGGCATTATATCAAGAAACGCAATCGCGTGCTCGGTCTCAAAAATTTTTTCTGCGGGGATTTCTCCCGAAGCGATTTTACAAAAGATACAGGAGTTCATATGCGTACTATATATCACGCGCCATGCTTTGCGTATACCTCGTGCATTGCCGAGACATCATCGTGAAGGCGCACGATGCGCGGACTTAGCGTCTCTACAATATAACGCATGAGATCTCTTAACTCTTCCAATCTTTTACGAGTCGAGATTTTGCCACATGAATAGATATAAAGATGACACCCATGAAAACCAAATTCGAAAGATTTTGCTTTTCTGATAAGAGCTTCGGCAACTTCAGGGGTAAAAATCTCAAGCGCCTCTATCTCATAATCAGACTGAACATACAGGGTAAAATGTTTATCAAATTCATTGTGTAACTGTAATTTCTTTTGCCCGTGGGTTAAAAATTCATTTGCGTCCCAAAATCCTGCTTCTTCTACGCTAACGGAAGGTAAAGCGCCCTTGTATTCGATTTCACAAATAGTATACGGATAATGCTGGCGATTTTTTCCTGAACCGGTGGAAAACTCATAATAAAAAATTCGGATAGGATTATCTTTGTATGCACCGCTAACAACATCGGTAAGTTTACGCCCATTGCCTTTTTCAAAAAGTGCACCGTCCAAGCCCACGAGAGACCCAGAATACGCATAGGTAAAATTATTAGCTCGTGCAAATTGCTGCATAAAAATATGAGACATTCGAGAACGCACATACATCCACGCAAATATTGGAATAATAAAAAGAATAGCAGTTGGGTCTGAATCATATCCTTTATATATAAGCCAAAAAACGAGTGTGAGGGGGGCTACGCCAAAAAGTAAAACCGCAAGGGGGCGCTTTTTTATGTACGCAGACGTACTCTTATCGACATCCTCGATTGTCTCGGTGATCAAATCTTTCTCTTCTACCATATATTAAAGACTTGCGATATCTTCGGCAGTAAAGCTAAACGAATCACCGCGCTTGAGCGTTCCCTCTAAAATTTTTCGGGCGATGAGTTGCTCAACGTGATCCTGTATCGCCCTGCGCATAGGGCGGGCGCCGAACGTTTTGTCGTAGCCAATTTCCACAATGCGGCGCGCAAGATCGCGGGATGGCACAAAGTGCACGTCCTGCTTTTCAAGTTGCCGCGCAAGATCGCGCAAAAGAAGCAACGCCACCTGTTCAAGTTGTTCCGGAGAAAGCGGATGAAACACCACTACCGCGTCAAACCGGTTCAGCAACTCGGGCGAAAGCACTCCCTCTTTTCTGATCTCATCAATAACCGCCTCCTGAACCTCCGAAGGATCTTTCCCCTCCTTCAAAAGCTCCCACACGGTATTTGCCCCCGCGTTTGAGGTAGCAATAACGATTGTCTCCCGGGCCGATACCGTGCGCCCGAACGCATCATGGAATACACCCTCATCCAATACTTGTAAAAACAAGTTGCGTACGTCGTGCGATGATTTCTCAAACTCATCAAAGAGAAGCAAGCCAAACGGCCTTTCACGGAGACGAGACGCAAGCACTCCCGGTTCTTTCATCTCAAACGAACCCGTGAGTTTTTCAAGACCATCCTCGCCCTGAAATTCAGACATGTCAAACCGAAGCATCGCTTCCTCACCACCAAAATAAATTTCAGCAAGAGATCGCGCGGTCTCTGTTTTCCCAACCCCCGTAGGGCCGAGAAAAAGAAATGACCCGATCGGCCGCCGTCCGCGGCCGAGACCAGCACGCGCGCGGCGGAGCGAATCAGAAATCACGGAAACTGCGTGTTCCTGATTAATAACTTTTTCGTGCAGGAGCTGCTCAAGCTTGAGCAGTTTTTCACTTTCTGCTTCTTCTGCAACCGCCGTGGGAATTGCCGTCCGCCGCGTGACAACCGCATCAATATCCTCCGCCCGCACAAGGCGGTTTTCGGAAGGAAGCATTGATGCCGCATCATCGAGGAGGTTAATTGCTTTCTCCGGCATAACGCCTTCCGCAATAAATCTTCGCGCGAGATCTTCCGCACGCACAAGCGCCTGATAGGTAAAAACTTTGCCCGTTGCCGCTTCAAGTTCGGAGCACGAGCTTTCAAGCATGTAAATAACCGTATTTGATTCAACCTCGCGCATCTCTACTTTTTCAAAAAGTTTCGCGACAAGTCCATTCGGCTCAAGATCCCGATGAAACGCCCCGGTTTCCGAAAGGGCTATCACCTGAAGGTTGGGACCGGAAATATAGTGTCCAAGAATATCGAGCGCGTCAGCGCCCATCTCGCGCGCAGAGGCAAGAAATCCCGGGAAGTTTTCAATGACAAGAATAATATTTCCCGCCCCGACCGCTTCGGCGAGAATAGTAATCATGACCCCTTCGTACGAGCTCTTTGTCGTGGCGCGCGCCGTGATACTTTCGGCATCAAGCATCATAACGCGTTTATGCTCAAGCACCGGCTTGACGCGACCTTCATAGATAAGACCAGCGAATCCCTCCACTACGGTGTGCTTTCCAGAGCCGGCTTCTCCAACCAAAAGCACGTTCGCCTCGCGAGAGCGCGCAAGGGCTTCTTCAACCGCTTCTATTTCGCGCACCCGTGCGTAGCGCGCGAATCTTGTGCTCCGCGGAAGCACCTCGGAGGCATATCGTTCGAGGTTGTACGTATATCCATAACCAAGATCTTTTGCAATCCCCGGAATGCGTTCCAGATTTTTCCGAAGCCACCACCGCGTGCGCGCATAATACTCTTCAATTTCAGACTCAACCCACTCGGCGGCGCCAGAAAGAATCTCTGGTTTTACTTCCCGCTGGAAGAAAAAGTTTTTTAGCACCTCGTCTTCGCTCGCACAGAAAACAAAAATTGCAGAAAGAGTCAACAACCCCTCGCTCAAAAGCCGTTCTATGCGCACAGATGCAACAGCCCGTTTTTGGTTTATGGATAAAGCAAAATCTTCCTCTGCAATCCCGAGCCGCACAAGAAGAATTCGTAAAAAAATTGTCTTATTGAGCGCAGCAAGAAAATCGGAAACACGGATGTCCGTGCCAAATCCCCCGCCCATGTAGGAAAAAACGCGCGCCGCTTCCGGCGCGAGCGTAACACGCAAACCGCTTTCTGTTACCGCGCCAAAGGGCACCAAGTGCGAACGGTAATAAAACTCAACGAAACAAAACGCGAGGAAAAAACTTGTTGTAATATATAAAACGCCGAGAATCGGTGTTTTTTCAATGACAAGAGGAAGTAAGACTGCATCCGTAAAAAGTGATGCAAGAAGGAGCAGAAACGAAACAAGGGAAAGTACAAAAAACAACTTCACAAACAATGAGCGCGTATGGGGACGGGAAACGAGATCCAGACGAAATGCGAGGGGCAGACGCGTGCGCATGTGTTACAAAAAAAGAGTTATAACGCCAATAACGAATACGATCGGCACAAAAACTGCGCCGGAGACAAGAACGAGGAAAAAAAACGAGCCAAGAAGAAAAACAACACACTCGGCAAGAATGCCAAGAGCAAGAAATGCGGTGCGCACAATCATCCCTACAATGCGCATAAGAACATTGATTACGATAACACTCAACCAGTCTTCAATATCAAAACCTGCGCGCGCGCGCTCGCGTAACCGGTGGAACGGCGCAAAAAACGATTCGAAAAGAACCGGCATTGAGAAAAAATGGTACACGAACCAGTGAACATTCATCCAACCGCGCGCATACTCGCGAACTCCATCGCGCCAGATCCAGGCAAGAGAATCAAAAAAGAGCGCAAATGCCATGCGCTCATTATATCACGCGCCAAATCTCCGTTCACGCCGGAGATAATCTTTTACCGCGCGCTCAAAGTCCTCGGGCGTAAAATCGGGCCAGAGCTTATTTGAAAAGTGAAGCTGGGCATCCGCCACATCCCACATCATAAAACCCGCCGAGAGATGGGGGTCACCGCCCGTACGGATCACTAAATCAACTGGCGGAAGATTTCGTGTGTAGAGATATCGCTTCGGGTCTCCCGCAGATTTTCCTTTTGACGCAAGCGCCCTGCGAAAGGCGTGGAGCATTTCCGATCTCCCGTCGTAGCACAAAAGCAAGTTCATGATATGTTTTTTTCGCTTTTCTGTTTCTTTTATGACTCTTTCGCCGAGGCGCACAAGCTTCTTCGGAAATTGCGCGCGCCACTCACCAAGCACGTTGACCCGCACATCGTTTTTCTCAAGCTCCCTGCTTGCGAGCGCCCTCTGAAGCGTCTTTTCAAAAAGTGCAAACAAAAAAGCCACCTCGCGATGCCCGCGTTTCAGGCGATTATCCGTGCTCATTCCCCAAAACGAAACGCAGTACACATTAAGTTCAAGTGCTTTTTTGAGAACTTGTTCATATGTTCTCACGCCGGCTTGATGGCCCCGCCACGGCAGCTTTCCATGGGCCTTTGCCCACCGTCTGTTTCCATCTGGAATAATTGCAATATGCCTGATACTATAATCTTTCATAAATAATAATGTTTCCCAGTATACACCAAAACGAAGCGGCGCGGAATAATTACTCGTAGCGAAGCGCCTCTATGGGACTACGGCGCGAAGCTTTGTATGCCGGATATATGCCAAAAACAAGTCCAACAATGGACGAGATGATAATTCCCAAAAGCGACGCGGAAAGCGAAAAATGAAATTCCCACGGGAGACCGATGGAACGCGAGAGAAAAAATGACACCGCGACAGAAATAATAAACCCAAGGACAACACCGATAATCCCACCTATCGCAGTCAGAAATACCGCCTCCACTAAAAATTGGCGCATAATGTCGCGATCAGTAGCTCCCAGAGCTTTTCGGAGGCCAATCTCCCTCGTGCGCTCGGTTACGCTCACCAGCATAATATTCATGATGCCGATGCCTCCGACGATGAGAGCAATGGCAACAGTAAAGGAAAGAAAAATAGTAAAAACACCAATGATGGTCCGAACCTGTGAAACCAGGCCTTGTTGTGTCTGCACAGAAAAATCGTCTTTGGTTGGATCATCAATATCATGAAGAGCGCGCAGTGTCTGTTGGATATCAAAAACTGTCCGATCAACAAGACCCGGACTTTCCGCGCGCACGACAATTTGATTAAAATGTTTCGTTCCCACTAAAAACGCTTGGGCGGTCGTATACGGCACAAGAACAAGCTCATCAATATCAAAAAATACAACCTGGCCCCGTTTTTCAAAAACACCGACAACGCGGAACTTACGCCCCTTGATGTCAATATTTTTACCAACCGGATCTTCACCCCCGAACAACTCGAGCGCAACGCGAGAGCCAATAATTGCTACGGGCGCACGCGTTGCAATATCGCGCTCGTCAAACGCAACACCGCTCGCGACGCGCAATTTCAATGTTTTAACCATAAAATCAGCGGTAAAACCTAAAATAACGGGCCTGAATGTTTCCCCGCCATAAGAAACGCTGCCGGTTACCAGCACTTCGGGGGCCGCGTCCGCAAGATGCGGCACGTTGCTTTTTTTCATGAGCGCTGCGAGCTCGCGCTGTTTCAGCGAATCGGATAGTAAAACTTCAGCAATATCAGTCGGCCCCTTCGGCTCTTTGCCCGGACGCACCACAATCGTATCAGCACCGAGTCCCCCGAGTTCACCTACAATAATATCCTCCGCTGTCTCGCCGACAGATGTCACCACAATAATAGCGGTAATGCCAATCACAATGCCAAGTATTGTAAGAGCAGAACGCGATTTATGCGTCGCAAGAGCATTGAGGGAAGTTACCAATGTATGACGGAGCGCTAATGCCATGTTACTTTCTGATCCGTTTCATAACTTTTTCGTCCTTATCTATGCGGCCGTCGAGAATGTGAATAACGCGTTCGGCGTGTTCTGCCATATATGCCTCGTGGGTAATGAGGATGATTGTGTGGCCCCGTTCTTCGTTGAGCGCTTGGAGTATATCCATGACCGCGACACCCGAGCGCGAATCAAGATTCCCGGTCGGCTCATCGGCAAAAATAACACTCGGTGAATTCACCAGAGCGCGCGCAATTGCAACACGCTGTTTCTCGCCGCCCGAAAGGCGCACGGCGTCAAATTGAAACCGGTGGGCAAGGCCAACCGCGCGAATGGCTTCCTCGGCGCGCCGATTCCATTCACGCTCGGCAACGCGCGAGTAGAGTAGCGGGAGCTTTACATTTTCAAGCACTGAAATCCTCGGGAGAAGATTGAACGCTTGAAAAACAAACCCCATCATTTCGTTGCGCACGCGGGCAACCTCGTCTTTTGAATAGTCATCGATGCTTTTTCCTTTAAAGCGGTACTCGCCAGTTGTATGGCGATCAAGGAAACCCAATATGTGCAGTAGAGTTGATTTCCCAGAACCCGATGGCCCCATGATCGCAACAAACTCTCCTTCCGTAATCGAAAATGTAAGATCGTGAAGAATAGGTGTTTCTACTCCCTCGCTAAAATAACTCTTTTGGAGGTTTGAAACTTCAATAAGAACAGGTTTCATTCTCGCTCGAAGATAATCACCTGGTCACCCTCCGTGATACCCGAGAGAATTTCCACATTGCCGTCCGAGCCGCTAAATCCCGTCTCCACAAAAACTTCATGAACGGAACCTGCCTCATCAATAGTGCGAACAATTTTTCCTCCATCTTTGCGGACAACAGCACGCTCGGGAACCACAATAACATTTTCGCGCCGACCAGTGATAATATCTATATTTGCAGTCATTCCCGAACGAATACGGGGATCGGGTTTATCAAAAGCGAGCCGAATTTCATATGTTGCGACCCCATCAATAATTGTTTCCGCGGGATCAATCCGAATAATATGCGCAAAGAAAATGTCATCGCTTGTGTACGCATCAAGTGTGACGCGAGCGGGATGCCCTTTCTCAAGTGCGGCAATATCAGATTCCGGCACATTCGCAATAACTTCAAAGCCGCCCTCGCCGATAACCGAAATAGCGGGAACACGCACCTCGGCGATCTCCCCGACTTTGAGGTTATTTTTTGTCACAATGCCCGAAATAGGCGTAATGAGAATCGTTTTCGCGATCTCTACACGAATGCTGTCCGCCTTTGCGCGTACCCCCAAGAGGCGCGCTTCTTGGGCGGCAATTTCTTCCTGCGTTCGACCTGCTTGCTTTAATTTTAAACCTTCCTCTTTCAAAATCTTGTTGGATTGCGCTGTTTTGAGCTTTTCGTCCGCAGCTTGCAAGTTTGAAAGTGCAGTATTGATGTTCGTGCGCGCGATTGAAACATCCGATTTATACGAATCAACCGTGGTTTGGCTAAGTCCGGTTGTCGGCGTCAATGCGTTGACCGCGCGGGCAATATCTTCAAGAAAAGATTTTATTGTTGTAAGATTTTCTCTCGCTTCTTTCCCCTGGGCGTCCAGAGCGCCAGCAGATGAAATATTCTCCAGATTCGTTTGCCAGCGAACAAGCATGTTTTCAACAACAAGGCGAGTAAATTCCAGCTTATTCTTCAATTGCGTGTCAGTCTCGAAATTAAGTCTCGGATAGGGAGATCGTGGATTAGTAAAAAACTGGTCAACTTTGTTTCTAACTACATCATCGGATTTAGTAAACGAATCATTAATTTTATCGGCAAAATTATTTTGCGCTTCCGAAAACGCAACCTCGGCAGCAAGTACCTCTGCGCGCGCAATTTCAATTTCTTCCTGCCTGGTACCGCGTTTGAGTTCAGCAAGCTTTGCCTCCTCGGCTTTCACATCCGCATCCGCCTGTGCAAGATTTGCCCGAAGATCCCCATTATCAAGTTCTGCGAGTACGCTCCCGCGCACTACCATACTCCCCACCCGTACACGCACAGAGGAAACGCGGCTGGCTTTTTCAAAAGAAAGTTCCACGTCTTCAATCGGCTGGACCCGTCCTGTCACACTCACCTCTCCTGTAAGATCTTTCCTTACTGCCTCCACAAACTCATAGCGCGGAACACCAGAATCCCGATATACAAGAAATATTCCCACAACGGCAATAATAAAAACCACAAAGATCGCTGCTAGTTTCCAACCGAGAGCCTTGGTGCGCCTTACAATTATGCTAAATAACGACATGAACTTTTCATACATTCGTAAAAATGATACTATGCTGATGCTTTACAAATCCACGGGGGAACAAAAGCAACGGATAGTTCTCTTTATCTTTATCATTTTACTCCCCATGCCGTCCAGCAGGCACCCTAGGCCCCATCGTCTAATGGTTAGGACAACGCTCTTTCAAGGCGTAAATACGGGTTCGATTCCCGTTGGGGCCGCCCGCAACAGTTCTGTTTGCCCACTGAACATTTGGGCCCGTAGCTCAGTTGGTTAGAGCGTTCGCTTGACATGCGAAAGGTCTGCAGTTCGAGTCTGCACGGGCCCACGAATCTAACTTAGACGTTGCATGTCTAAGTCTTATAGAATATCGAGTAAATATTGAATTAAAGATTCGTGCCTCCGTTGAGACTCATTCTATCACACCAAGGATTTCGGCTTGATCCACTCATAACATTACTGTATAAATTGATCATGTCAAAAATAAAAGGCGCGAAGTTCAAGACAATCCTCGGTATTGAAACGTCTTGCGATGAAACAAGTATCGCAGTTTTAACGTGCTCAGGTGGATTAGCAAAACCACATTTTAAAATAAAATCGAACGTTATCTCGTCGCAAGTAAAACTCCACGCGCCCTACGGCGGTGTGGTGCCGAATCTTGCCAAGCGCGAGCACATAAAAAATCTGCCGATCATTCTTCAGCGTGCAATCAGAAAAGCCGGCGTCACGCGCCCAGAAAAAGAGATTGATGCGCTCGCAGTCACTGTTGGCCCCGGGCTTGAACCCGCGCTTTGGACTGGGATTAACTTCGCGCAAAAACTCGCCCAAGACTGGCAGTTGCCCGTGGTTGCTGTAAATCATATGGAAGGACATCTTGTCACCCCGCTTTTAAATAACAAGCAGAAAGTAAAGATTGATTTTCCGGTCATCGCTTTGCTCGTTTCGGGCGGCCACACAAGTCTCGTGTTTGCGAAAAACTGGCTTTCGTACAAAACGATCGGCGAAACCGTTGACGATGCGGCAGGCGAAGCGTTCGACAAGGTTGCCCGCATGATGCACCTTTCGTATCCGGGCGGTCCTCTCATAAGCAAGCTCGCCCGCACCGGCAATTGTTATACATTTGCATTCCCGCGGCCGATGATTCATTCGTCAGACTTCAACTTTAGTTTCTCGGGATTGAAAACCGCGGTTCTTTACACTCTCCGCGATCTAAAAGAAAAAAATATTCCCTACACAAACAACGATATCGCCGCGTCGTTTGAAGAAGCGGTTGCCGATGTTCTTATTTTAAAGACCATACGCGCACTCAGAGAATATAAAATAAAAACACTCATTGTGGGCGGTGGTGTTTCCGCAAACAGGCGTCTTCGCATACGCATCCGCCGCGCGGTTGATTTTTTCAACCATTCAGTGACGCTCGCGCTCCCGCCTGCGCGCTTCACAGGCGATAATGCCGCGATGATTGCTGCTGCCGCCTACCTCCACGCGCTCAAAAAAGATTACAGGGACTGGAGAAAACTGAAAGCGCATGCTACGCTGAAGCTGTGAAAATTGAGGATTTTCCAAAAAGCTACGAACCAAAAGACCACGAGGAAGAAATATACCGCGCATGGGAAACATCGGGTTTTTTTAATCCGGACAAACTGCCCGAAAAACGGTATCCAAAAAACGCGCCGCTCTATACCGCAATGCTTCCTCCCCCCAACATTACTGGGGTTCTTCATATGGGCCACGCGCTCAACGCGACCATCCAAGACATTCTTATCCGGAAGAAACGGATGGAGGGTTTTCGGACGCTTTGGCTTCCCGGCACCGACCACGCAAGCATCGCAACCCACAATGTTATTGAACGGGAGTTGAAAAAAGAAGGAAAAACTCGCTTTGATCTTGGCAGAGAAAAATTTCTTGAGCGCGCTTGGGCGTGGAAAGAAAAATACGGGGATATCATTTTGAATCAACTGAAAAAAATCGGCGCGTCATGCGACTGGTCACGCACACGCTTTACCATGGACGAAAATTATCAAAAAGAAGTAGAAACCGCTTTTCTTTACTACTACAAAAAGGGGTTGATTTACCGAGGAAAACGGACAGTAAACTGGTGTGCGCGCTGTGGGACTAGTCTTTCAGACCTTGAAGTTGAATATCGAGAAGAAAATGGCAAATTTTACTATATCAAATACGGCCCCGTCACCATCGGTACCGTGCGTCCAGAAACAAAACTTGGAGATACAGCCCTTGCCGTTCACCCGAACGATAAACGATACGCGGACTTTGTTGGCAAAAAAATCACTATACAAACCGTTGATCCTGCCACTCCGCGGACAAACCCGCCGCATCTTGAAAACATCGAAATTATGATAATCGCCGATGAGGCCGCCGATCCAGAATTTGGGAGCGGCATCATCAAAGTAACGCCCGCGCACGACATTGCCGACTTTGAAATCAGCCAGCGCCATCCGAATGTACCAACACGCACCGTCATCGGGGAAAAGGGACGAATGACGCGCGAAGCGGGCGCGCGATACGAAGGGCTGACGGTAAAAGAGGCCCGGGAACAAATTACAAAAGACCTTCAAGACCTCGGGCTCATCGAAAAGATTGAAGAGTATAAACACAACATCGCAGTATGCGCGCGTTGTGGCACGGTACTTGAGCCGCTTTTATCAGAGCAATGGTTTTTGAAAATGGATGAGCTTGCAAAAATCGCAAAAGAAGCGGTCGCTTCCGGAAAAATTTCCTTTCATCCAAAAAAATGGGAAAAAATCTATTTTGAATGGCTCGACAACACACGGGACTGGTGTATCTCACGGCAGCTCTGGTGGGGGCACAAAATCCCAGTCGAGGGCAGTGAAGATATCCTCGACACATGGTTTTCGTCCGCGCTCTGGCCGTACGCAACTCTTTACGGGGAAGATCGAACGCGGTTCTATCCAGGAAACGTTGTCGTGAGCGCGCGGGATATCATCAACCTTTGGATCGGCAGGATGATATTTTCTGGAATTGAATTCATGAACGACATACCTTTTCGGGATGTAATTATCCACGCGACAATCCTCACAAAAGAAGGCAAGCGAATGTCAAAATCGCTTGGCACCGGCGTTGACCCGATGAACCTTATCGAGAAATACGGCGCAGACGCAACAAGATTCGGACTTGTCTGGCAAGCGATGGGAGGACAAGATATTCATTGGGCAGAAGAACATGTTGTTGCTGGCAAAAAGTTTCTCAATAAACTATGGAACTCGTGGCGATTCATAAGCGGGCAAATTGGCTCCGACGAACGGGCACTCAAGCGCCCGGAACCGCACGCGCCTTCCGCAATACACATTCTTGATTCTTTCGACACAGCAACAAAACAAGTTGACTTGTTTATCGAGCAATATGAGTTTGGGCATGCGCTTCATTGTTTTTATGATTTTTACTGGCACGATTTCTGCGATATATTTATAGAAGAAGCGAAAAAAGACAATTCCCCGGAAATGCAGGAAACTCTTTTTTACATTTACGCCTCGTCACTCAAGTTTCTTCACCCATTCATCCCGTTTATCACCGAACAACTTTGGTCATATGCACCGGTAAAAGATAAAACGCTTCTCATGGTAGAAAGCTTATCCGCCTAACAAAATATTATTGCCTACCTGCCACCCATAGAACTCAAGCCGATTGCGTACGCAATCGTGGGGGGATTTTTGGGCGCATTTGTATGGTTGTGGTTCTGGCTCAAAGAAGATGAGCGTCCAGAGCCAAAACGGCTTTTAACGTTCGCATTCATCGCCGGGATGCTCGCGATTCCGGCCGCACTCATTGCTGAATGCTCCCTGTCTTCATTTGTTTTTCAAAAACCGTGCGACCAAGTAAGTTCCCTGGAAGTTGAACTTCTTGGCGCACCTTATCAGTATGGTCTGGTCGCGGGGTTTGCACTGATTGAGGAAGTTATGAAATACATTTTTGTAATCAGCCTTATTTTTTGGCGCAAAGAGTACAACGAGCCGGCTGACGCGATGATTTACCTTGTGACAGGCGCCCTGGGTTTTGCCGCCGTGGAAAATATTCTCTATCTTATAACCCCCTTCGGGAATACCATTCTGCATGGTTTTACAATAGCTGGGCTTCGATTTCTCGGCCCCACCCTGCTTCACACGCTTTCGGCAAGTATACTTGGCTACTTTATCGCAAGCGCCTTCTGTAAAAACCTTATTGGGAAAGAACTCGCCGTCCTTGCTGGGATTTTCTTCGCGACACTCTTGCATACGATTTTCAATCTTTCTATACTATGGACAGGAGGTACACGGATCGAACCGGCGCTTGCATTGCTTATAGTCACCGGAATAGTTATCCTCTTTTCATTCGAGCGCATTAAACATAAAATCAACTATATAGTATGCCTAAAGACAGACGATCGTTCTTCGAACGGCTGACGGGATCAGTCCCGGCGGACGAATACTTCGAAGAGGAAGAAGAAACAACCGCTGGGCCCGCGCAACCACAGGCCCATCTTGCCGTTACGCAAGCAAAAACGCGCCCAAAACCGCGCATGCCAGTAAAGAAAGAAGACGAATGGCTTGCACAAGAAGAAGAAGGACAACTAACGGTTGACGTGTACCAAGATGAGGATGATATCATTGTGCAGTCAACTGTAGCCGGTGTCCGGCCTGATGACCTTGATGTGCAGATCACACGCGATATGATTACCGTCCGCGGCAAGCGCGAGCAAGCGCGAGAAGTGAGCGGTGACAGCTATTACTATCAAGAACTTTACTGGGGATCGTTCTCGCGTTCAATCATGTTGCCGCACGAAATTGATGTTGACGAAGCAGAAGCAACGCTTAAAAACGGACTTTTGACCGTACGCCTTCCTAAACTCGACAAAAATAGAGCCGAGCGCCTGCGTGTGAAGAACGAGTAACAAAAAACCCCGCAACTGCGGGGTTTTTTGTTTTATGCCGCGGGCCAGAATCGAACTGGCGACGCCTGCCTCTTCAGGGCAGCGCTCTACCACTGAGCTACCGCGGCATGTTTCTCAAAAATCTACCCCAAAGCTTAGCAAACCGGAGTGTTTCATGCAAAGGTTTGCGTCACTTATCTTTGCAATACTCTTGGCCACCGGCGAGAGTGGCGCATACCCAGTACCCCGCTCCATTATTTACTCGAGAGTAATCATACGGCGTGCCGGTGACCGGGTCAGTTGGGACCGATGTTGAGTGGCCCGGCACAAGCTGATCGAGAGATTCCGGATAGAAACTGTTTTCGATATAATACGACTCAAGCGCGATTGTTATATTTACAATCCCCGCTTTGCGCTGAGCGTCAAATCCCCTATTTCTCGCGTTAAACAAAGCCGGCATTTTTATGGTTTCTTCCGAACCTTTCTTCTCTTTCAAACTGTTGAACCAATCGGGGAAAACACCCGCAAAACTAAACATTAAACCCGCTACCACAATAAGCGGGGCGACGACCCCAAGCGCACCCACGAGCGAGAAGTTAACGCGCGCGCGGCGAGAAGCAACATACACAAATTCTCCCTTCAGCGCCTTGAGATTCCGGTACAAGACAAAATAGTAAAGCGAAAAAAGCGGGCCTAGGATAAACGAAAAAATGTTTGTGAGAATACTTCCCACAAGAGGCGATGAAATGACGCCTGAAAATAAAAGACCCCCTTCTTCCGTTTCAAAACCAAATACAATTAGGGGAGCATACACAACCATCATAAAAAGCGTAAACATAAAAACTATACGGCCCAAGACGCCCCAGAAACGCCCGCGCACATATTCTTTGCTTTTCAAAAGCGCATCGAGCCCGCGCGTTCCCTCTGCGAAGAACACAAAAATCGCAAACGAAAACCACGTGGCAAAAATAAGCGCAGGAATAATAAGAAGCACAAAACCGCCTATAAAAATAAAAATCGAGAGGATCATCACCCAATACATCGAAAGAATTTTCCCGCGCGCGCGGCGGAACGATTCACGTATCCCAATATTTTCGTCGCTTGCAACAATACCCATAAAAAGAGCTGCCTGCGCCCAGATGCCAAATATCAAAAGAGTAATGATGAATGCCACGACAAGCGCAAAAATACTGCCAGCAATAAAAATACCGGCGCCGGCACTTAGAAAGGAAAGCAATAAAATCGCAATCGCCCCGATCGCGATGAACGCGAAAGCAATGACAAATGGGACAAGCGAAATGCCAATGAGAGTAAACGCTCTTTTTTTATAATATTCAAATGCTTCTTTCAAGAGTCGAAACGGATTTTTGAATATCCCCGACTCGACGATATTTATATTTTCGCGAAGTTCAGATGACTTTTCCTCTGGCGGCTTTGGCGGTTCCTTCTGTTCTTCATCTGCCGCAAAATACGCTTCGTCAACATCGCCCTCCCGCCAACCGCTTGCAACAAGGGTCCTTCGCAAATCTTCTTTTGTGATAGCGCTTTTAAGCTGCCCCCTAATGTATTCGATTAATTGTCTTGTCGCCATAAATCAATGCTTCAATTGTACCGCCGCCCCCGTGGTTTGTCCTGCTCCGATACTTGGTGGACGGTGCAGGACTCGAACCTGCGACCTACTCGGTGTAAACGAGCCGCTCTACCAACTGAGCTAACCGTCCACCGAGTATCGGAGTGTAAACGGACGAAAGACATTTGTACGTCTTTCGTCCTCCACCACTGAGCTAAGCGCGCCTAAAATCCAACAGGACAGACAACCATTGTACCGGTTTTGAAGAAAAAAAGAAGCCCGAAAAGGGCTTTGCTACATGGCACGATTCTCCAAACGCACCCGGCGGAAATCGTCTTCGAAAAAACGGGCAAGCGCGCGCATTTCGAATAGATTTCGCTCCAATGCGACGACACACACGGAAGTGTCCCGGCCGAGGTGGGCCCGAAGGCATGTTAGGTAGAGCGCACTGATTTTTCCTCGTACATTTTCTGGATCAGCATCGTATGGAGAAAAATCAAAACGCTTTTGGAATTCCTTTGCCTTCTCGCGCTTGATTCGAGCGAGTTCTTCACGCGCGCTTTTGCGCCGCGCGCGAAAGTAGAGAAAGAAATACCCTGATGTTGCTAGGCCAAGACCAGCAAAAATTTGTCGCATCACAACCTCCTAAGAACGAACCTGCCGTAATGATACCTTAAAATTTTAATTTTGTCAAAAACGCATACGCGCGCTTTCTAAAAAAGTTGATGCCCTCGACAGGATTTGAACCTGTACCACCTCCTCCGGAGGGAGGCGTTGTATCCAATTCAACTACGAGGGCGGGATATATTTATGCGGCTAGGTGTGTTTATCGGCAACCGCAAAGGCGCCGTAGGAATCCGGCTTTATGACCGGTACCATTTGATACGCTCGCACCATCCCGGTCATAACATCAAGAAAATCCCGTGTCTGTCCGGCGCCGCCGATATCAAGATGAATTTCAATAACTCCGTCCCACAAAATTTCATCGCCGAGCTTTTCCCGAATAGTACTCCGACACTCCTGCGCAAGCGTAATGGAAAGCATTGTTTCAAGCTGTATCCGATGCTGTAAATTATAGAATCTTTGGCTGCGACGAGTCCAAAAATATATTGCGCCGTTTCCGATCCTCCGCACAACAATAGCCGTTACAAAATTTGCGTGTGTCTTACCATAAGCTTGCGAATCAGTTCCTATGCTTATTTCATAGCGCGAATTTTTGTGATGCTGGGTATAGCGGTGAATTTCAGAAATCACTTCGGTAAGCGAAAGATTGCCGTGCGTGGTACTATGAAAAATTTTATCAGATGAGACTCCGTTGGACATAAGCTCCTTGTATTTCTTTTTTCTCGGGTAAAACCGCCCCCCAAGTGACCGGTATTCGGACCCTCCCCCGGTCGCGCGTGTCGGCTAAGATAAAACCTTTGTTCTTCCCGTGTTCATAGAGATCCCGCGTCAGGCGCACGTCCGAAAGACAATACTCCCGGACTTTGTCTTTCATGCCTTGCCGCCACCACCAGAGCGCTTCCAGCCCATTCCCCGATTTACGAGCGCCCAGAGTCGCTTGACACAAGTTATCAAGAGAAACGCGAAATCCCAATGCTTTCTCAACATCATCCATAAGATCGAGCACCCGCAAGGATTTTACGTCAAAGTGGACGTGCGGCGCAAGCACCGGCAGGTCAAAGTGGTTTATATTGAAACCAATGAGAAAATCCGCAGCGACAAGGAGGGGTTCAAGCTCACCAAATTCCGGGCGTTCATAGGCAACAAAACGGTCGTGGGCATATTCATAAATACCGACCACCGAAATACCCAAGAGATGGATGTTGTGCTTCCCGCCCACCTCCCGAAATTCTTTTTCCGTCTCAAGATCAAGGACAATTGCATTCATTGCTTATCCATTTGTATCATACCCGTGCGGCACGGTCAAAAATTTGATACAGTACGATTATGGATGAAAATCTTGCGTTTCTCGCAATTCTTGTTGTCATCCTTTTTGGTTTTGCTTTCTTCGCAAACCTAAGTACTTCATCCGGCCCGCTCGCAACGCCGCCAAACCCCGATGCGGAGTTCGGCGTCGTACGGGAACAAAAATCCGTATTTGATGTTTTCGAGCCGCCCCCGCCGCCACCGCCAACCGACGACACAACACAAACAGAAGACAAAACAATCGAAAGTGAAAAAAAAGAAGAGCGTTACAAACAATATTTTAGTATCTCATCCGCCAACGCGCGCTCACGAAACCCCGATACCGAATATATTGATATCCAATACAATCCCCCCGAGAACGAATCTGTTTATATATCAAACTGGAAAATAGCAAACAAGCGCGGCGGCTCGTTCCGCCTTGGAGAAGTAACAAATTTTCCCGGCACCGGGACTACACCAAATAGCTCCCCCCTGATTATCCCGCAAGGGGGAATCATTCACGTCATTACAGGCAGGTCACCGCGCGGAGAAAACTTACGGCTCAACAAATGCGCGGAATACTTTCAAGAGCACAATGAATACATACCGTCGCTCTCTGTTTCCTGCCCCCCACCCGCACAGGAACCCGGACAGGACGGCCTCAACGATGAATGTTTTGATTACGTACAAGGCCTTTGGTCATGCCGGCTCGCTGAACCCCCGCCCGTTGGTTTTGGAGACCGATGCGCAGAATATGTCCGCGAGACTGCAAGCTATGTTGGTTGCGTCGATAATCATCGCCAAGACAAAGATTTTTTTATAAACGAGTGGTGGGTATACCTTAACCGGCCCGAACAAATGTGGTCAGATGTGCGCGAGACAATTACGCTTTCCGACGAGCGCGGGATTGTTATCGCAAGCGAGTCGTATGATTAATAATCAGTCCCATTCAGCGAATTTCGTAGGTGACGGAAACGTTTGAGATGATCTCGTTTTCACCGGGGTTGATAACTGGAGAGGGCGCGGGAGCGGCGCCGCCAATTCCAAGTGATCTTGCTTCGTAAAAAATCGGCGGCGGAATACCCCCTTCCGACTCGTTGAAGTTTATGATGCGCCCGAGGCGCACGCCGAGCTCTTTTGAGAGTGCTTCTGCTTTTTCTTTTGCATCTTTGATTGCTTTTACGCGCGCCTCGGCTTTGAGCGCATCAGGATTATCAATAGTAAAACTTAAATTACCCACTTCATTTGCACCACGCTCCACCACCCCGGAAAGAATGCCGCTGATGGAATCAAGGTCGCGGATTTTTACTGTTATGCTTTGGCGCACTTCATAGCCAGTCAGCACCTGGCCGCGATCCTGCGTGTAGTTGTACTTCGGATAAATTGAGTAATCGGTTTTGATATCCTCTTTTTTAACTCCTTTTGATTCTACAAACTCTATGACTTTATTTGCAGCTGTGGTTGCTTCGCGTTGAGCATCGCTTGCGGTTTTCTGCTCGCGGACGACCGAGATAACAACTTGCCCGATATCGGGAGTAGCAAAAATGGAACCTTTACCAGAGATGGTAATTACATTTTGCGGAGCAAATGATCTTGCCTCGCGCACTTCGCGCCATGTGCGCGCGCCAAGAAAAATAAAAAGCGAGGCGAGCACTAAAAATGCAAGCACGCGCATTGCGCCCTGCGGATTTGGGGTAAATGATACTTTCATATTTTTATCTTCGTTTTCCATATTTTAAGAATACGTAATTTTAAGCTTTTGGTAAAGTGCGGAAATTGCGGCCTCTTGTTCGACAAGCCCCGCAATCATTTTTCGAATACGCGCCTTTTCGCGGCGCACATGGACGCGCAAACCTTTCGGCAAATTACTCTTTGTCATAATCATAAACAGCGAAAACAATAATTGCCCTATTCTAAACGATTTCCGAGTTTATTTCTAGTGCCCCACCAATCTTTCGAGCTCCTCACGGGCAACGGTCCGGTCATCCCATGGAATTTTTTTGTCGCGAACGCAGATAAACTGCTCACTTCCCTTTCCTTCAAGAATTACCACGTCGTTCGTTCTCGCCAAAGAAAATGCTTTTCGGATTCCCTCGCGCCGCTCTTCAACAACAAAAAGGTTTTTGCCGCGTTCCTTTCCCGCGCTTTCTGCGGCACGCGTGATGTCTTCAATGATTTCCATTGGATCATCATCATAGGGATCGACGTTCGAGACAATAACAAAATCGGCAAGGCGCGCAGCCGCATCACCCATCAAGGGACGTTTTTCTTTATCGCGTCCCCCGCCTTCTGCGCCTAAAAGCACAATAACGCGACGGTCCTTACCTGCGTACTCGCGCGCGGCCTCAAGCGACGCGTTTATGCTGACCGCTTCATGCGCGTAGTCAACGAAAACCGTAAAATCCTGCCCTGCATCAATCTTTTCCATCCGCCCCGGAATAACCGATACCGCTCCAATCCCCTGGCGAATCGCTTCATCTTCAACCCCATATGCTTGCGCAGCGGCAAGCGCGCCGAGCGCGTTGGAGACATGAAATGCCCCCCACATACGGACCAGATATCGCTCACGGCCCACAAAAAATTCCGTGCCTTCTTTGGCAATAAGTTTTACCGAATGTCCCCGTATGTCCGCGGATGTATTAAGGCCGTATGTTATTTTTTTATCCGCCGGAAACGCCAGAAAAAAACTTGCGTGGGGACTATCCGCATTTGCAATGATCGCGCTTGGCACCACCGAGCCCATGAGAATTTTTGCCTGTTTTTTTGATAAGGACGCAAACAATTTTCCCTTCGTTTCTTGGTACTTATCGAAGCTGCCGCCGTGCGACGAGAGATGCTCGGGCGAGAGATTTGTAAAAATCGCGCAATCAAACTCAATGCCTATGTGACGAAACTGCTTGATACCTTCCGAGGTTACCTCAACAACACAATGGGTGCACCCCTCTTTGACCATTTGCCAAAGAAGCTGTTGGAGCGTAAATCGACCGGGCATCGTCATGTGATAAGGATTCACGATTTTACGGCTCCCGATACAGATCATCGCGCTGCTCAAAAGTCCAGTCTTGTATCCTCCCGCAGTAAAACACGACCATAAAAAATTTGCAGTTGAAGTTTTCCCTTTCGTCCCTGTTACACCCACAATGAGCATGCGCCGCGAAGGATAACGGTAAAACGCCGCCGCTACTTGCGCGAGAAAAAAATGATATACGGGCTGCACTACTCGGAAAACTGGAGCAGGAATGATTTTTTTTATTGAACCTCGAACCTGTTCCCCGAGAGATTTTTTACCTTTTTCTATAAACGCCATAGTGATTGGTACCGTTTGCGCGCCACATAGGAATGATAAAAAATAGGCCGCGCAACAAGGTCATAGAAATCGCTATACTCGACCATGCGGCCGCCGAACCGCTGTTTGAAATAGGTAAGCGGCTCCCAATCTTTATATATTCTGTCGCCGCCGGAAACCCCTCCGAAATTATAAATTTCGCACGAGCGTCTTTTTGCTTCGCAGATCGATGCCCAGTGCGCAAGGTGATTTGGCATGCGGTTGCGGTGTTCGGCCCGCGAACCACCAAAAAGATAATGCGCGGTCTTTCCATATATAAGTACAAGGTGCGCTACGAGTGTTGTGTCCCCGTACCGGGCGGTTGCCAAAAAAGCGTTCTGCCTCCGCTCGGAATCTTCCAGAACTGATTGATAATATTTTTTCGGATGGAGGGAAAATCCATCACGCCTTGCAGTTTCCAGGAGAATTTCATACAACGTATCAACCGCATTGGGCAATCCACTCGTGATTATCTCCGTCGTAACGCCGCGTCGTTTTGCAAGCCCGATGTTATAGCGAGTCTTTTGGTGCATATCAGAGAGCAACTCTTCCTCTGTCTTCGCGATATCGAGGACCCAATCGAATTTTGGCTGAAAAAAGGAAGACCGATAACTAACGGGAGCGGCGCGGTGGAAACTTTCCTGAAGTTTCTTTTCAAAGTTCTTTGATATGAACGGGGGGAACAAATCAAAACGCACAAACAACGCCTTCGATTCTTTAGCAATAGCCATGAGCGTTTTTTTGAATTCGCCCAAAAAAGTTTCCGGCATACTATCACTCACAACGGGTCCGTGTGGAATATATAAATACTCAAATCCAGCAGGAATCGCGTATGAAATTATCTGAAACCGCGCGACAGGGTTAACGCCCTCACGCATATAAAATCTCCTCACGCGCCGCCCCAATACTTTCTGCCACTCTCCGTAAAACGATCTCTGGGTAAAAGGAATATCGGTGCGGGCAAGCAGTGAGTCAAATGCCACCCCATCGTGAATTTCCTCGCATTCAAGCATGATACTGACCGAGTATCTGAAGTGCTTCTTTTATTTTCTGATCAAGGGTCTCGGCATCTTTTGAAGTTTTCTGCAGTGCCTCGCGCGCTTCTTTGGTACTGTACCCGAGCGATACCAGCGCATCAAGCGCGTCAGAAAAACCGCCCGCACCCGCGTCACCACCCTCGCCCGCCAGTTTATCTCTCAACTCAATCATTATTTTCTCCGCAATCTTTTTTCCAATACCAGAAACTTTTGTAAGATAGGCGGTCTCCCCGGATGCAATCGCGCGTTTCAACAAATCAAGAGGGGCCACCGAAAGAATGCCAATTGCTGATCGTGGTCCAATGCCGGATATTGCAATCAACATCTCAAAAAATTCAAGTTCTGCCATCGTAGGAAACCCGTAGAGCTCGAGGGCACTTTCGCGCACATAGAGATGGGTAAAAAGTCTAATTTGCCCGCCTTTTTGGGGAAGCAACTTCTGTGTTTCGCTAGAAATAAAGATCTTATAACCAACCCCACCGACATCAATAACGATATAGCGGGATGTGCGAAAGAGAAGTGTGCCTGACAAGTGGGAGATCATGAATATCTTTAGTATATGCGTGATTACGTTGAGCGCAAAACAAAAAACCAGCAATAGAGGTCAGACTTCCGTACTTGCGGTAAAAATGATTATGCCCTGCTCCGTACCCTACGCCCCAAAAGAAGTTTTAGGTAATGTACTTCGACACCCTCCAAAACAATCAGTGCGGCGATTGATATAAGCAGTGCGTACACACCAACAACGCGCAAGACTTCGTTAATTGTTGCAAAATCGAGAACAAGCCCTATGGGTGCAACCGTTTCCGGCGTACTTTGTGATGTCCTAAGCTCCGGATTAAACAACGATATATCCGCAAGACAAGCAAATGGAGACGAACACCCTGGTGAATCAGTCGCGACAAGACTAAAACCCAGAGAAAACACGGCGACAAGAAAGAGCAAAGACAATCATATCACTAAACTAATATATAGTCAATAGCTCTAAAGTGCTTGGAAAATAAGGGTTTTTGAGCTATAAGCAAAAATATGACGCTTTCTTGCAGCTTCTAGAAACTTTATAAAATCTCCGAAACTTGCGAAACTTTATAAAGTTCTGTATAATCATGTTCTATGATAAGTACAAGCCAAAAGGTTCGGCTAATCCTCAAGCTTTCCGGTTTGAGCCAGGAAAAGCTCGCCCAAAAAATCGGGGTTTCTTTTGCCGCGCTCAACGCATGGCTTAACGAGCGAGCCCGGCCCAGAACGCGCATGCTGGCGCGTATCGATGAGCTTTATCTTGAATACACGGGCGGCAAGACAATCCCCGAAAGTGAGCTTGCCGCAAAAAAAGAAATCCTTGCACAAAAACATAAATCATTGCCAAACCCCTTGGGAGTAATTTTTGTGCGCAAAGATATCTACGACGAATTTATGTTGGCTCTCACTTACCACAGCAACAAAATCGAGGGCAGCACACTCACCGAGCCGGAAACCGCAGCGATACTTTTTGACAACACGACATTGCCCGATAAATCGCTCATTGAGCAGGTTGAAGTAAAAAATCATCAGGCGGCACTCGAATATCTTTTTAGTTACCTGCGCGATAGCGGCATGGTTGATGAAACGCTTGTGCTTACACTTCATACAAAACTTATGAATGGAATAAAAAGCGATGCCGGTTTTTACAGACGGCATCCAGTGCGCATCGCTGGCGCAAATGTTCCTACCGCAAATTTCCTTAAAGTGCCCGAGCTCATGAAGGAATTGATGCGAGACGCGCATATCGGCTCCGGTGATTTGATTGCGAAAATCGCATCATTTCATGCATGCTTTGAACAGATTCATCCTTTCTCGGACGGCAATGGAAGAATTGGGCGGCTCTTGATGCACGCTATGGCGCTTCGTGCAGGATATCCGCCTATCGTCATCCGCGAGCACAAGCGCCAACTCTACTACACATACCTCCAAAAAGCGCAGACGAAAGACGACCAAACGTTGCTAGAAGATTTTGTTTGCGACGGATTGCTTGATGCGTATGAAATTTTAAATGGATAAAAACAAAAACTCTGACTCCCGGAGTCAGAGTTTTTGCTCTCATCTGAATCTTCGAATTTTCCTGAGATCCGATCTCAGTATTCAAAAACTCGGGTCAGTGGGGGTTTTAAGGAAAACCCCGTAACCTTGCTGATCAGCGGAAGGCGCAGTTGAGGTGCGGTTGCACCCTCCCGACGATCTGATGGCAGTGGAGACATGCCCCACCGCCACACATGTTCCTGCGGGGCACGTGTGCCCCGCACTCCTTGCATGGCCCCACGAGTTGCTCCTCTTATACCAGCAAAGGGTTGCTTAGTCAATAGCTCTAAAGTGCTTGGAGAATAAGGGTTTTTGTGCTATAATGGCGTTTTGATATGGACTTTGAGCTTATTTCTCAATTCAAACCGGCAGGAGATCAGC
>MHOB01000018.1:0-4498 GCA_001821795.1 Candidatus Ryanbacteria bacterium RIFCSPLOWO2_12_FULL_47_9c | reverse complement strand
GGCCGCACAGCTTTACGAAGAGTTCCGTGAATTTTTTCCAAAAAATGCCGTGCATTATTTTGTTTCTTACTATGACTATTATCAGCCCGAAGCATATATCCCAAACACAGATACATATATAGAAAAGGATGCGAAAATCAACGCGTTTATTGACGAGCTACGCCACGCCGCAACTCAAGCCGCGCTCACGCGCAAAGATTTAATTATAGTCGCGTCGGTCTCGGCAATTTACGGCATTGGTGATCCTGCCACGTATCTCGATTTTTCGTTTGAGATAAAAAAGGGTGAACGCGTTGGCTTCCGGAAATTTACGCGCAAACTGGCGGATTTGCAATTTGTACGAAACGACATCGAACGCGCGCCGGGCACATGGAGCCGTGCCGGTGATGCAATCGTAATCGTACTGCCAACCGGCGAGACTAGCATCCGCGTTCACTTTTTTGGAGATGAAATAGAGGAAATTAAAGAAAATGATATGCGCGTTGATCGTGTACGGATTTTTCCTGCAAAACACTTTGTAACGCCCGAAGAAAATATCGGCAACGCCATAAAAAATATTGAGCTTGAGCTCAAAGAACGTCTCGCGGAACTTAAAAAAGCAAAAAAACCGCTTGAAGCCGAGCGCCTCTCGCGACGAGTACGTTACGATATACAAATGCTCAAAGCAACGGGATACACAATAGGCATCGAAAACTATTCGCGGCTTCTTGAAAACCGCGCACCCGGCTCGCCGCCAAAGACATTGCTCGACTATATGCCAAAAAACTTTCTGACTTTTATAGACGAATCACATATGACAATTCCGCAAATCCGCGGCATGCATGCGGGAGACCGCGCGCGCAAGCAAACACTTGTAGAGTACGGCTTTCGCCTGCCCAGCGCCTTGGACAACCGCCCGCTCCGGCTTGATGAGTTTGAGAAAAAAATCAGCGAAACAATTTTTGTATCGGCAACGCCAAACGTGTACGAAACCGCGCGCGGAAATATTGTAGAACAACTCGTGCGGCCAACGGGGCTTTTGGATCCTACGATAGAAGTGCGGCCGGCAGAAAAACAAGTGGCGGACGCCGAGCGCGAAATTGTCGCGCGCGCAAAGAGTGGCGGGCGCTCGCTTGTGCTCGCGCTTACAAAACGCATGGCCGAAGATATTTCCGAGTTTCTTTCCGGGCGCGGGCTCAAAATTGCGTGGCTTCACTCGGAAGTGAAGACTCTGGCACGCTATGAAATTTTGCAGGATCTTCGCTCGGGCAAAGTTGACGCGATTGTAGGAATCAACCTCCTGCGAGAGGGGCTTGATCTGCCGGAGGTTTCTCTTATCTGTATTTTGGATGCAGACAAAGAAGGTTTTTTGCGCAACGTAACATCGTTCATACAAACAATCGGCCGCGCGTCTCGCCACGAGCACGGGCACGTCATTTTCTATGCTGACCGCGTGACCGATTCAATGAAACGCGCAATCGAAGAAACTGCGCGGCGCAGAAAATATCAAGAAAAATTCAACAAAGCGCGCGGCATCACGCCAACTCCGCTTGTAAAAACAGCGCGCAAACCGCTCTTTGCCGGACTAAAAAAGACAGCGCGCGAAACGCTTATCAAAAAGCTCGATGGCGAAAAACGCTCTGCCTCCGAGCTCAAGCGCGAAATCGAAGCCGAGATGCTCGAGGAGGCCGCCGAGCTAAACTTTGAGCGCGCCGCCGAGCTTCGCGACTTGCTCAAGACACTGTAAATTATAAAAAGATAAAGAAAGAAAAGAGGCAGCATTGCTACGATATATCGTAGCAGTTGCATTTGCGTGCGGTACATTTTAATCTGGCCATAGACTTTCTAGCTTAAACCAGCGCGTTGGGAAAATATTGGGAGGGGGTGAAATATGAGGTTGAGTCTCACGTATAGCGCATACCGCGAGATGGAGCAGATCCCCGGAGTGCCGCTCCGCGCGATTGGTGCGGCAATCCTCGCGCTCAGCGATAACCCGATGCCGCCAGGATCCGCAGTTCTCAAAGGACGCGGCGGATGCTTGTACATTTCGATCGACGGCTACAACATCCTCTATCACGTAGGCCAGCGTGAGGAAGAAATCACCGTCCTTGGTGTAGTCGACGAGTCATTGCGAACGCTTCACTAGAACTTCGCTCTGGCGCCACCACACGCACGTGGTGGTTTTTCATATAAAAAAGAAAACGCCTCGGAGGCAGAGTGAGCAAACTCCATTTCCCTCCAAAAAAGCAGGTCCATCGCAGTCAGTGCATGCATCGTCTAGCATTGTCAGATTTCCCTCTTTCTTTCCGAATTCACGGCATTCCCTGGAAAGTACGGACTGACCCCTTACATCCATGTTCAAGTATAGCATGGGAAAGATAAATGCTCGAGTATAACGATGCGAGCGACCATATTTTGACAAGCTCGCAAAAACCACTACACTGAATGAGAATGCTCTTCTTGCGCGCTTCCTGTACGGGTTTGCGTACCGTCGCAACTCCTCCCCGTACTGCAAGCCGCAGGCGTTGGGTTTGCGGAGCCCCCACTCCGCACCACCCCATGCCCGAGGACGATACGCTCGGGCACCCGCTCATCCCCGCCACAAGTGGGGATTTTAGTTTGACTCTAAAAAAAAAGTCTGTAATGTAGAGAGTATGCCAAACACAAAGTCAGCAAAGAAAGCATTGCGCCAAGCACAAAGGCGGCGTGTAGTAAATATCCGCAAAAAACGGGCGCTCGCCTCAACACTCAAGAACTTTGAAAAAGCCCTTGAGGCGAAAAATAAGGCAGAAGCACTTCGCCTCTTTCCACTTGTCCAAAAAGAGCTCGATAAATCCGCAAAAACTCATATCATCACAAAAAACACTGCGAGCCGCAAAAAATCCCGCCTTGCCGCACGCCTGAAAAAACTCAGCGCCTAGAAATTTATTTTTACCTCTAACTTTTCGTTGAGCTTATTTTCTTTAAAAATCGCTCGATCTTTTGCTTTTGAATACAAAACTTTCTCGGTTTGCGAGTATAGTAATTCTTCACCTGTCATCGGATCAGAAGGAAGTTTAGCAATATAGTCTGGGACTAAATCGCTAAGCTGTGCCGGCAAACTATTATGTTCTAGCTTGTAGGCGCGGAGGGCAAGCAAAAGTTCATCGCTTACTATAGCAAAATTCAAGGCGCAGTGCTTGCGAATGGCGCCGCTTAATGACGCGGCCGTTATATTAACGATGATGCGACCAGCTGAATTCTCTGTAAAAATTATCTGAAAAATACTATGCGGCATTTGTGATTTAATAACCTCTTCGTCTGCTAATACAGGACTAATATCACATTGATCATTCACACTCTGTATCTGATTACGCGCCATCTCGAGATAAAATTGCATTGTTCTGTTTGGCTGAAAGTAAAAATTTTGGTCTTGAATCGCAGATAAAGCTAAATCAGTAACATCCTGCCCACCGCCCCATTCATCGTTTGATAACACGCCTTCCAATAATGTAGAGCTGATATTTTTGAAACTCATATATTCGCCGCGAAATGCGTTTCGTAATCCCTCGCCCGTGCTTAGTAAACCTTCTAGTTCTTGCCTATATGCAATAAGGTCCGTCTTGGGCAACGTTGTGCGCTCCGTAAAAGAACGAATGCGATCGAGCCCTGTATTCTCTATTGCAATGCCAACTAGATACTCTATTAGCGTGCCGCGCCCTTCGGTTATCAAACGACCCAACCGTACGATTTCGAGTGCAGAATCAAATGCTTCTTTTTCTTTTTTATATCGAAATAAATACTCGGATTTTATGGACACGACCCGCGCTGCTATGCGATATGAGTTCAACGAAGGCAATACCAACGCTGGTGTTATGTTCGCAGGATCGGCAAGCGGAGGATAAATGTACTGCGACTTTTCTGCTGCCTCGGTGAAATATTCGAAAAATTTTTGATTCCCCTCGGAAAGCGCCCGCACCTCATCATCGTACCACGCCTTTCCATCAGCCATCTCCTGCCAATGACCGTATTTTTCTTTCTGCTCTTGTGGCAATTTTTCTATGATTTTTTGAAGAGAAAAGTAGGCGTTTTCATTTTCTGGGACTTCTATTTTTTGTAATACAACATCCGAGTCATTCGGCGGCGGCGCATCGCGCGCAATGAGATAAAGCGTGTTAAGAACGAGAAGCAGTCCAAGAATGGGCGCGCCCAAGAGCGCTACTAGAGAGTAACTGATTTTTTCTTTGCGAGTTGGCTGTGTTTCCGGCACAGCGGCCTTGATCGCTACAAGATCAAGATAAACCAAGTATCCATAGCTTACAAAAAACGGGGCGATCAGGAACCCAAATAAGCGCGTGACAACTTCTGTAAAAACTCTTTGATAAAAAGACGCGAGAGATTTTGCTAACAAGTGAGCGGTAATATATTTCACAACAAAGATGAAAAAGACTGCGACGATAAAGATCGCCAAAAACGCCGCGGCAAACCGCAAAAGAACTTTCCAAAAATTATCGCGCACAAGCTCTCGGCTTCTGTGGAG